>JBEGWB010000001.1:0-7611 GCA_041178065.1 Pseudomonadota bacterium
GGTGTCTATCCGCGGGAAATAGCCGAGACCAAGGCGGTGGAAGTGAATGACTTCGCGCGCGCTGCCGAACACCCGCTACTGTGCGACATAGAAGTGGACGATTGAGAGGTACAAACGACCATGTTCAGCAAAGAATTTGAAAGTGCGCTTAACGGCGTAGCCGGTTGGGCACGTACCAAACGCCATGAGTTCATCACGGTGGAGCATCTGTTGCTCGCGCTAATTGAGGAAACCGTAGCTCGGGAAATTCTTCTCGCCTGCGATTTGCCCATCGAAAAGCTGAAAGAGGAAATCCAGCAATATCTGAATACCCAGATGCCGCTGCTGACCGAGTTGTCCGAAAACCCCGAGGTGCGCCAGACGCTTGGGTTCCAGCGCGTCATCCAGCGCGCCGTCTTTCATGTGCAGTCGACGGGCAAACGGGAAGTCACGGGCGCTAACGTACTGGTGGCGATTTTCAATGAAAAAGAAAGTCATGCAGTCTTCCTGCTGAAAAAATACGGTGTCACTCGGGGGGATGTCGTCAACTACATCACGCATGGCAGCATCCGCGGGCCCGTACCAGGCGATGAGCCTGAAGGCGAACAGAATATCGGTGGCGGGGAAGCGAAGGAAAAATCGCAAAATCCGCTGCAAAGCTTTGCCGCCAACCTCAACGAGGAGGCAAAGGCCGGCCGGATTGATCCGCTGATCGGTCGCGACGCGGAAATCACGCGCCTGATCCAGGTGCTGTCGCGTCGTCGGAAGAACAATCCGCTGTTCGTCGGTGAAGCCGGTGTTGGCAAAACCGCAATCGCCGAAGGTCTGGCGAAGCAAATCGTCGATGGCCAGGTACCGGACATACTCAAGGAAAGCGTGATCTACTCGCTGGACATGGGCGCGCTGCTGGCCGGTACTAAGTATCGCGGCGATTTCGAAAAGCGCTTCAAGGCCTTGCTTGGCGAGCTGACCAAAGATCCCAATGCAATCCTGTTCATCGATGAAATCCACACGATCATCGGCGCTGGCGCGGCCTCGGGCGGCGTCATGGATGCCTCTAACCTGCTGAAGCCCGTGCTGACCTCGGGCCGGCTGCGCTGCATCGGCTCGACGACTTACCAGGAGTATCGCGGTATTTTCGAAAAAGACCGCGCGCTTGCGCGTCGCTTCCAGAAAATCGATATCACCGAACCTGATGTCGAAACCACGTACCAGATTCTCAAAGGGCTGAAGAGCCGCTATGAGGAGCATCATGAATTGCGCTACACCGATCGTTCGCTGAAAGCTGCTGCGGAACTCGCGGGCCGGTATATCAACGACCGCTACATGCCCGACAAGGCGATCGACGTCATCGACGAAGCCGGTGCGTTCCAGCGCCTGCAGGCGGTGGACAAGCGCAAGAAGATCATCCAGGTCAGCGACATCGAAAGAGTTGTCGCCCAGATCGCGCGCATCCCGCCGAAAAACGTATCGGCTAACGACAAGACTGTGCTGCGCGATCTCGAGAAGAACCTGAAGCTGGTTGTATTCGGCCAGGACCCCGCGATTGAGGCGCTGGCTGCGTCGATCAAGCTGTCGCGCGCCGGGCTGAAAGAAGGCGAGAAGCCGATCGGTTCTTACTTGCTCGCGGGTCCGACCGGCGTCGGCAAGACCGAAGTCAGTCGCCAGCTTGCCAAGATCATGGGCATCGAACTGATCCGCTTTGACATGTCTGAATATATGGAACGGCACACGGTGTCGCGTCTGATTGGTGCACCTCCCGGCTACGTCGGTTTCGACCAGGGCGGCCTGCTTACGGAGGCAATCGCGAAGAATCCGCACTGCGTGCTATTGCTCGACGAGATCGAGAAGGCGCATCCGGACGTATTCAACTTGCTGCTGCAAGTGATGGATCATGGCACCTTGACCGACAACAACGGCCGCAAGGCTGACTTCCGCAACGTCGTGCTGATCATGACAACGAACGCTGGTGCGCATGAAATGAGTCGCGCGTCAGTCGGCTTCCTGCATCAGAACCACGACACTGATGCCATGGAAGTCATCAAGCGCATGTTCACACCGGAGTTCCGCAACCGTCTCGATGCGATCATCCAGTTCGCTTCGCTCGATAACACGGTAATCCGCACGGTCGTCGACAAGTTCCTTGTCGAATTGCAGACGCAGCTGGACGACAAGGAAGTGCTGTTGCATGTCGACGACGACGCAGTGGACTGGTTCGTCAAGCACGGCTACGACAAGGCGATGGGCGCGCGCCCGATGCTGCGT
Source organism: Pseudomonadota bacterium (assembly GCA_041178065.1). Taxonomy (GTDB): domain Bacteria; phylum Pseudomonadota; class Gammaproteobacteria; order Pseudomonadales; family Pseudohongiellaceae; genus CAILUG01. Next base: position 2,245 of record JBEGWB010000001.1, read on the forward strand.
CTCGTGCAGAACAAGATCAAACGGCCACTTGCCGAAGACATCCTGTTCGGCTGCCTGGTCAACGGTGGCGATGTGCACGTGACCGTCGAGAACGACGACATCAAGCTTGAGTCGACGGCTGCACCTGGTGGACGGAAACGTCAGCGCGAGGATGATGACGAAGAGGATCTGCCCGAAGAGAACCTCGACGACATGTGAGGTTGGCGAGAGTGCAATAACGCAAAAGGGGCCCTCGAGGCCCCTTTTGTTTTTGTATCGTGCTGACTTGCTTAACGCGCGCGGAAGGTAATCCGACCTTTCGACAGGTCGTATGGCGTGAGTTCTACCTTGACCTTGTCGCCGGTCAGGATGCGGATGTAATTTTTGCGCATCTTGCCGGAAATATGTGCCGTCACGACGTGACCGTTCTCCAGTTTGACGCGGAACATGGTGTTGGGAAGCGTATCGATCACTTCGCCTTCCATTTCGATCTGATCTTCTTTCGACATTCGACTTTTTGCCTGAATTTGCCTGATTTGCCCGGTTTGCCGATGAGGCGAGTGCTGGGGCTGCGCGCCGGGGTGGACGGCGCGCATTCTGCCTTAAATGCAGAGAGCTGGTAAAGCTGATCCGGCGCGAGCTGCGCGGATGGGTGGCAGAAGGGCTCAGGTAACGAGCACCCAGCGCTGTTTTACCAACATTTCCATGGGGCGGTAGTCCATCTTGTACCGCATCTTGCGGGAATCCCGTATCCAGTAGCCCAGGTACAGGTGGGAGAGCCCGAGGCGCCGCGCTTCCATGATCTGCCACAGGATGCCGAAAGTACCCAGCGAGCGCTTTTCCTCGAGCGGATCGTAGAAGGTATAGACCGCCGACATCGCGTCATCCAGGCGGTCGCATACCATTACCCCTAGCAGCCGGCCACGCTTGCGAATCGTGAAGTACTGCGTCCCTTCGCACTGGCTCAGCAGGAATGAACTGTACTGTTCGCGCGTGGCAGGGTACATATCGCCGTCGGCATGACGCACGCCGATGTAATGCTTGTACATGTAGTAATACTCGTCATCGGCAATGTTTAGCACCGGAGTCACGACGAGGTCCGTATTGCGTTTCAACACGCGCTTGAAGCGCTCGCCTGGTTCGAAGCTTTGAACGAGCACGCGGCAGGAGATGCACTGCTGACAAGCTTTGCAGTTAGGCCGGTAGATATGCGACCCGCTGCGGCGGAAGCCGATTTCGGAAAGGCGCGAGTTGTACGCGCGGTCGACCTGGAACTCGGGGTCGATGAACAAAGTCTGCGCCAGCTGTTCCGGCAGGTAACTGCAGGCATGCGACTGTGTCGTGAAAAGCCTGATGTCCTTGAGTGAAGTCATGCTCGATTATGCCAGCTCAAAGCGGGACCTGATCGGGGGCTATTGTAATGGCCACAGCGGGGGCTTGGGAACTTCATCTCCGCGCGGGAGATACTGCATGAATTCCTGTCGTGGAATAGTCCGAGCCCCGAGGCTCGCCAGATGCGGATTCTCCACCTGGCAGTCGATGAGCCTGAAACCTGCGGCGGCCAGCGCGCGGACGAGATGAACGAACGCAATTTTTGATGCGTTGCTGACTCGGCTGAACATCGATTCACCAAAAAACACCTGACCCATCGCAATACCATACAGTCCGCCCACGAGCGCCGCACCATCCCGGACTTCGACCGAATGCGCATAGCCAAGTTCAAACAGCTGGTGATACGCGCGCTGCATGCCTGACGTGATCCAGGTACCGTCGGCGCCACGCCGGGGCTCGGCACAGGCGGCCACTACGCCTGCGAAATCCCTGTCGGAAGCGACTACCAGGCCGGAGCTGGACAGCGCTTTGTTCAGGCTGCGGCTGACGTGCAGCTCATCCGGAAATAACACCATGCGCGGATCGGGCGTCCACCATAACGGCGGCTGGGTGGCGTCAAACCAGGGGAAAATGCCGCGCTGGTAGGCGTGCAAGAGGCGACCCGGTTGCAGGTCGCCGCCAACGGCCAGCAGGCCATTCGGAACACGCAGGGCCGCCGCCGGATCGGGAAACGCGAACGAGTTCTCGCCGAGCCACGGCAGCGGTGCCTGCATCAGCCCCCCAGCTTGTCCAGGTATTTTTCCGCGTCGAGCGCGGCCATGCAGCCGAAGCCCGCCGAGGTCACCGCCTGGCGGTACACGTGGTCGGCAATGTCACCAGCGGCGAACACGCCCGGTATGCTGGCTTCGGTGGCGCGACCCTCAAGCCCGGAGCGGATCTTGATGTAGCCGTTATGCATGTCGAGCTGGCCACTGAAAATGTCGGAGTTCGGCTTGTGGCCAACGGCAATGAACACGGCGCTGAGTTCGACATCCTGCGTCGTTCCGTTTTCAGTGCTCTTGACGCGCATACCGCTGACGGCACCATCCTTGCCCAGAACTTCGTCCAGTACGTGGTTCCACAGGATGGTCACGTTGCCTTCTTTCTCTTTCTCAAACAGTTTGTCCTGGAGGATCTTTTCGGATTTCAGCTTGTCGCGGCGATGCACCAGCGTGACGTGGCTGGCGATGTTCGACAGGTACAGCGCTTCCTCGACCGCGGTATTGCCGCCGCCGATCACCGCGACTTTCTGGCCGCGATAGAAGAAGCCATCGCAGGTGGCGCAGGCGCTCACGCCGCTGCCCATGTACTGCGCTTCCGAAGGCAGGCCCAGGTATTGCGCGGACGCGCCTGTGGCAATGATCAAGGCATCGCAGGTATACGTCGCCGAACCGCCGACCAGCGTGAAGGGGCGCTTGCTGAGGTCGGTTTTCTCGATGTGGTCGAACAGGATCCGGGTTTCGAAGCGCTCGGCATGCTTTTGCATTCTCTCCATCAGGTCGGGGCCGGTCAGGCCATGGACATCGCCGGGCCAGTTGTCGACCTCGGTCGTCGTCGTCAACTGCCCCCCAGCCTGCATGCCGGTGATCACGACCGGTTTCAGGTTCGCGCGCGCGGCGTAAACGGCCGCGGTATAACCGGCGGGACCGGAACCGAGGATGATCAGACGGTGATGCTGCACTGCACTCATGTGGGGTTTTCCTGTGTTGAAAGACTGCGAAAAAGTCGCCCATTATCGCTGCTGGCAACGTGAGAGTGAAACCGGCTTTTTACAATCGGAGTCACAGGCGGGGGCGTGCCAGCGTTTCCACGCCGGTATCCCTCATATGGATAATTCATTATCATACCGGCCCAATATCTTGAGTCGGGTAGCAATCTTGGCGGCGATACGCGACAAGCAGAAAAGCAGCGGGAAAAGCGGCGATCGGGGTGCCGACAAGCAGGGCCCGGTGGACGTTATACGCCGGCTGTTCATGATCGAAGGAGTCATGATCATCCTGCTGGCGGTTGCGCTATACCTGCTGCTGGCATTGAACTCCTATTCGCCGCAGGATCCGGGCTGGACAGGCACAGGCGATTCGCCGGTCGTCAACAATACCGTGGGCCGCAGCGGCGCCTGGCTGGCCGACGTACTGCTGCTGTTGTTTGGCTATCTTGCTTACCTGTTTCCATTGTTGCTGGGCTATAAGGCCCTGTCGATTTTCCGTGAGCGCAGAGCCGCGTTCGCGATGACCTGGGAAATTCTCGCGCTGCGCTTTGCCGGCATCCTGCTGACGGCGATCAGCGCCTCGGCGTTGGCGAGCCTGCATTTCGCCACGGAACTGCAAGGTTCCGCCGGCGGCTTGCTCGGCGAGGGCATGAGCACGATGGCGATGCCTGCGCTGGACCTCGTCGGCTCTACCTTGCTGTTCCTGACGCTGCTCTTTCTCGGCCTCACGCTCGGGCTCGGTATTTCCTGGATCAGAGTCGTCGACAACACTGGCGCCGTGGCGCTGCGGCTCTGGGAGCGGGGCCTGCAGTGGTACGAACGCTGGCAGGAGAAGCAGCGCGAAAAAAATGAAACCGCGCAATTGATCACTGAACGCAAGGAAGCCCTCGATCACTTCGTCGAGAAAGACCGCAAGCGCAAACCGATCGCGATCGCGCCGCTGCGCGAAGTGCCGAAGGAACCGAGTAAACGCGTACAGAAGGAAAAGCAGGGCAAGCTCTTCGACGTGCCCGTCACCGGCGACCTGCCGCCGATCAGCCTGCTCGACGAGTGGCCGGTGAACCAGAAGCTCGGCTATTCGTCCGAAGCACTGGAAGCGATGTCGCGGCTGCTCGAGATCAAGCTGAAGGATTTCGGCATCGATATCGATGTCGTCGCAATCAATCCTGGTCCGGTTATCACGCGCTTCGAAGTGCAGCCAGCCGCGGGCGTCAAGGTCAGTCGCATCAGCAACCTCGTCAAGGACCTTGCGCGCTCGCTCGCCGTGTCGTCGTTGCGTGTCGTCGAAGTCATTCCCGGCAAGACCGTGATCGGCATCGAGATTCCCAACGAGAAGAAGGAGCTGATCTTCCTCGGCCAGGTACTGTCGTCGCCCGAATTCGACAACGCGCGTTCGCCGGTCAGCATGGCGCTCGGCCACGACATCGGCGGCCAGCCGGTGGTCGTCGATCTCGCACGCATGCCGCATTTGCTTGTCGCTGGTACGACCGGTTCCGGTAAGTCGGTGGGCGTCAACGCGATGATCCTCAGCATCCTGTTCAAGTCGAGCCCGCAGGAAGTGCGGCTGATCATGATCGATCCCAAAATGCTGGAGTTATCCATCTACGACGGCATCCCGCACCTGCTGACCCCCGTCGTAACCGACATGAAGGATGCCGCCAATGCCTTGCGCTGGTGCGTAGGCGAGATGGAGCGCCGCTATCGCCTTATGTCGGCACTCGGCGTGCGTAACCTCGCCGGCTTCAACAAGAAGGTGGCCGACGCGATCAAGGCCGGCACCCCCATTCCGAACCCGCTGTGGAAGCCCGATCCCATGCTCGCGCTCGAGGAGCAGGTGCGCGAAGACCTCAATGAATTGCCTGTCATCGTCGTCGTCGTGGACGAGCTGGCCGACATGATGATGGTCGTCGGCAAGAAGGTCGAAGAGCTGATCGCGCGCATCGCGCAAAAGGCGCGCGCCGCCGGCATCCACCTGATCCTCGCCACGCAGCGTCCCTCCGTGGATGTATTGACCGGCCTCATCAAGGCCAACATCCCGACTCGGCTGTCGTTCATGGTGCAGTCGAAGATCGATTCCAGGACCATCCTGGGCGAGGGTGGCGCCGAGCAGTTGCTGGGGCATGGTGACATGCTGTTCCTGCCACCGGGCGGAGGTGTGGCCCAGCGTGTGCATGGCGCCTTCGTGTCTGATGACGAAGTGCATCGTGTCGTGGCCAACTGGAAAGCGCGGGGCGAACCCCACTACATCGAGTCGATTACGGCGGACAGCTCCGGCTCTGGCATCCCGGGCCTTGGTGGCGAGGGCGAAG
>JBEGWB010000002.1:0-4956 GCA_041178065.1 Pseudomonadota bacterium
CTCGGACGCCATCCTGGATGCACTGCTGGCCCAGGACCCGAAATCACGCGTTGCCGTTGAAACTCTGATCAAGACCGGCATGGTCGTGGTCGCCGGTGAAGTGACCACCACGGCCAACATCCCCTACGAGAAGATCATCCGCCAGGTCGTATGTGACATCGGCTACGACGACAGCCGCAAATATTTCGACGGCAACACCTGCGCCGTACTGAACGCCATCGGCCAACAGAGCCAGGACATCAGCCAGGGCGTGGATTCTTCCAGCAAGAAAGAACAAGGCGCCGGTGACCAGGGCCTGATGTTCGGCTTCGCCTGCGATGAAACCGATGCACTGATGCCCGCGCCGATCCAGTACGCGCACCGCCTCGTCGAACAGCAGGCCAAGATGCGCAAGAAAAAAGTCCTGCCCTGGCTGCTGCCCGACGCGAAGAGCCAGCTGACCTTCCGCTATGTCGACGGCAAGCCCCATTCGATCGACGCCGTTGTTCTGTCGACGCAGCATACCGCTGACGTCAAGAACAAGGATCTGCGCGAAGGCGTGATGGAAGAAATCATCAAGAAAGTGTTGCCCGCGAAGTGGATCGACAAGAAGACCAAGTTCCACATCAATCCCACCGGTCGTTTCGTCGTCGGCGGTCCCTACGGCGACGCCGGCCTGACCGGCCGCAAAATCATCGTCGACACCTACGGCGGCTATGCCCGTCACGGCGGCGGCGCCTTCTCCGGCAAGGATCCCTCGAAAGTCGACCGTTCCGCGGCCTACCTCGCACGCTATATCGCGAAGAACATCGTCGCTGCCGGCCTGGCGCGCAAGTGCGAAGTGCAGCTGTCCTATGCCATCGGCGTCGCTGAACCGACCTCGGTTCTCGTCGACACCTTCGGCACCGGCAAGATCGAAGACACGGCCATCATGAAACTCGTGCGCAAGCACTTCGAACTGAAGCCGGCCGGCCTCATCAAGATGATGGACCTGCTGCGGCCGATTTACCGCCCCACCGCTTCATATGGTCACTTTGGCCGCAAGGAGTTCTCGTGGGAGAAAACCGACCGCGCCGAAGCGCTGCGTGCAGACGCGAAGATCAAGTAAGCCGATACATCGATCAAAGGGGTCAGAGTAACTTGATCTCGCCCCTTTTATCTTGCCCAACCTATAACGACGATCAAGTTACTCTGACCCCTTTGATCCCTGACCCCTTTGATCCTCCCCTTACCAGGAACCAAGAGCATGAGCATGACCGACTATAAAGTAGCCGACATTGGCCTGGCCGCATTTGGCCGCAAGGAGATCCAGCTCGCCGAGGCAGAAATGCCATCGCTGATGACGCTGCGCAAGAAGTACGGCAAGTCCAAGCCGCTGAAAGGCGCGCGCATCATGGGCTGCATCCACATGACGATCCAGACCGCCGTGCTGATGGAAACGCTGCGCGATCTCGGCGCCGAGCTGCGCTGGTCCTCGTGCAACATCTTCTCGACGCAGGATCACGCCGCCGCCGCGATGGCCGCCGCCGGCATCCCGACCTTCGCGTGGAAAGGCGAAACCGAAGAAGAATACGAATGGTGCCTCGAGCAGACCATCCTGAAAGACGGCAAGCCCTGGAATGCCAACATGATCCTCGACGACGGCGGCGACCTGACCGGCCTCGTCCACAGCAAATACCCCCAGATGCTGAAAAGCATCCACGGCATCACCGAAGAAACCACCACGGGCGTGCATCGCCTGTACGAAATGCTGAAAGCCGGCAAACTGAAAGTGCCTGCGATCAACGTCAACGATGCAGTCACCAAGTCGAAGAACGACAACAAGTACGGCTGCCGCCACTCGCTGAACGATGGCATCAAGCGCGGCACCGACATGCTGCTGTCCGGCAAGAAAGCAATCGTGCTCGGCTACGGCGACGTCGGCAAAGGTTCGGCAATGAGCCTGCGCCAGGAAGGCATGATCGTGAAGATCACCGAGATCGACCCGATCTGTGCGATGCAAGCCTGCATGGACGGCTTCGAAGTCGTGTCATGCTATAAAGGTGGCAACAACACGGGCAAGCCCGGCGACATCGATACCGACCTGCTCGGCACCACCGACCTGCTGGTGACTGCGACCGGAAACGTCGACGTCTGCGACAAGAATATGCTGAAAGCACTGAAGCCTTGTGCCGTCGTGTGCAACATTGGCCACTTCGACAACGAGATCGATACCGCCTTCATGCGCAAAACCTGGAAGTGGGACGAAGTGAAGCCACAGGTGCATCGCATCATCCGCGGCAAGAAGAAGGACGGCACCGAAGACTACCTGATCCTGCTGTCCGAAGGTCGCCTCATCAACCTCGGCAACGCCACCGGTCACCCTTCGCGCATCATGGACGGCTCGTTCTCCAACCAGGTACTCGCGCAGATGTACCTCTGGGACAAGAAGTTCGCCGACATGTCGCCCGCGCAGAAGAAAGCCAACCTCAAGGTCGAAGTGCTGCCGAAGAAACTCGACGAAGAAGTGGCCGCCTGCATGGTCGCCGGCTTCGGCGGCGTCATGACCAAACTCAACAAGTCCCAGGCCGACTACATCGGCGTGGATGCAGCGGGTCCCTTCAAACCGGACAGCTACAAGTACTGAGTTGTTTTACCAGCCTTAAAAACGAAGCCCGCGAAAGCGGGCTTTTTTTCGAGCATTGATTGCGCCCTGAAACATGGCGATATCCACGGCCTTTTTCCTTCGAATCCCTACGGCCGCTTCTTTATACTGCGTGAGGCATTCATCGGAGGATTCCTGCAATGACGAAACACGCTGTCAGACTTTCCGTACTCAGCGCCACCTGCGCAATGCTCTGCGCTTCAGCACAGGCACATCATGGCTTTGGCCAGTTCAACGTCGAAGTCGACACCGAATACTCGGGCACGCTGACGAAGATGGAACTCGTCAACCCGCATTCATACATGTACTTCGAAACCACGGATGCGAATGGGCAGCAGCTGGAGATGCGTTGCGAAATGCGCGCCGCGATGCTCATCCGTCGCTCCGGCTGGGATGAAGAAATGTTCGTCGTCGGCGCGCATGTCGAGATCACCGGCCATCCGCATCGCAATGATCCAGAGGCCTGCTATCTCGAAAGCTTCACGCTGAACGAAGGCACCACGCTCGGCCGCAACGATCAACTGACACGTGCCGAACCTGTCCCGGCGCCAAGCGATCGTGCCGTGCGCCTCGTCTCTGGCGAACCCAATATTTCCGGCGACTGGGCTGTAGAACAAAACGTGCTGACCGCGCCACCGAGCGGCGGCCGCGGCGACATGGTGCCGCGCAGCCTGCGCGACGAATATGCCTCGGGGCAAATGACGCTCGCTGAAATCCGCGCGCTGAATCCAACACCGCGTCCGGTGTATACGGCAGCCGGCACCGAAGCAGCCCAACGCTTCGACATGTGGTCGGTGAAGGACAACCCGCGCCTGTCGTGCCAGCTGACCAGCATTTTGTATGACTGGACCTTCGACTGGCCGGTGAACCGCATCACGCAAGGGACAACACCGGAAGGCGCGCGTGTCGTCGACATCGATTTCGGCCTCTACAACTTTAACCGGCGCGTGCACCTGGATATGGACAGTCATCCCGCCGATCTGCAGCCGAGCGCGTTCGGACATTCGATCGGCAAATGGGAAGGCGACACGCTTGTCGTCGACTCCATCGGCTTCACAACAGGCGTACTGGCACCCCCGACACGGCACAGCGAAGAGCTGCACGTCGTCGAGCGCTTCACGCTCGATCCCACCACCATGGCGCTGCGTCGCGAATACTCCGCGACGGATCCGGTGTACCTGGCTGAAGCCTATGCCGGCGCCGATACGGTGTATCTTTCCGAAACCCCGTATATCTACGAAGGCTGCAAGGAAATGACGCCGGAATTCCAGCCCCAGTAGTTGTTCCTGTCAAAAGCCGCCCTGTCATCGCCGCGGCTTTTACTTCACAATTCAATGAAGCCCGCGCGAGCGGGCTTTTTTATGGACTATATGAAGTAACACTCGAACCATGAAGAAACTGCTGATCATCAAGACTGGACGCGCGATTAAGGGCATCCCGCCCGAATTGCTCGACTTCGAACACTGGACAGCCGCGGCAGCCGGCGTGCCGCTCGACCGCTGGCGCACGGTCACCGTCATCGACGGTGAAACGCTGCCTGAAGCGCAGGGCTGCAGCGGTGTCGTCATCACGGGCTCGGCGGCGATGGTCAGCGACCGGCATCCGTGGAGCGAGTACAGCGCGCAGTGGTTGCTGGGTACGATGAAGCGCGGCGTGCCGATCCTCGGCATCTGCTACGGGCATCAGCTGCTAGCGCATGCGCTCGGCGGCGTCGTCGACTATCATCCGGGCGGGCGCGAAATGGGCACGAAGATCATTCAGCGCCTGCCGGCCGCGCTCGACGATGAACTGTTCAAGGCACTGCCCGAATGTTTCCCCGCACACGTCACCCACATGCAAAGCGTGCTGACATTGCCGCCGCATGCGCAGGTGCTGGCGGCGAATGCCTTCGAGCCGCACCATGCCGTGCGTTTTTCGTCTCGCGCATGGGGAGTGCAATTTCATCCGGAGTTCACGCCCGCCGCGATGTCGCACTACCTCAACATTCGCGGCGATGCCTTGCGCAACGAAGGCATGGACCTCGCGCAATTGCATGCGGCAGTCAGCGAAACACCCGCAGCGCAGCAGCTCTTGCAACGCTTTGTTGCCCTAACAGAATAGCGATTCTCTTATATATGTTTTCAGTTATACTGCTGGCATAACGATAAATACGCGGTACCAAGATCATCATTTCCTTCAGCAATAAAATCGCATTTATCACCGGCGGCGCGGGCGGTATTGGGCTCGGCATGGCCAAGGCCTTCGTCGAACGCGGCATGAAAATCGTCATCGCCGACCTCGCAGCCGGTCCACTCGAAAAAGCCAGGCAGGAACTCGCAGCGCTCGGCGCCGAC
>JBEGWB010000003.1:0-4715 GCA_041178065.1 Pseudomonadota bacterium
CTGGGCTGCCTCTGGGGCGGCCGCCGCGGAAGCGCCCCAGCGGCAGCACCGCCCCGACCCTCGGGCAGAACCAGCTACTGGTTCCGCGGGTGTCAGACTTGCGCGGCGGCAGCAGCAGCGAACCGCTAAATGGGGTCAGAGCCTATTTGTTTTGTTAAGACGTCTGGCTAATCGCATTTTTAAGATCTTTGATGCTGCCCCCCATCTGCGAGCCCGATCTTCCTGGAAGCAGGTCCCGGGATCTCAGTCGTCGGCGTCGACGTTCGCAAGCAACTGCTATCTGGTCTGACACAAATCCAATATCCACGACTACATCTGCAGGGCCGCGTGTGTGCGGCTTCAGGCCGACTATAGCGAGCGCTTCGGTGCCTGGGGAAGATCGCATATAAAGCGCAGCTTTGTACTCAGCAGAGTGCGCCTCTCTATGTGGGTAACCGGCGTGAGTGGACCGCGGGATGACGAATAGCCGCTGACCGATGACACTTCACGCGACAGCGGAAGCCTCTCTGGAGCAGCAGACGTGGACCGCAACACGTAACCGGAGGAAGCGCATCATCGTGAGCGCCCGCCACAGCCGCAACTCGCCATGCGATCGCGGAAGTACAAGCGAGCCCATAACCGCAGTGGAAATCGTCTTCCTGGCTAAATGGGCTCTGACCCCATTTAGCGGTTCGCCGCTCCTTCCGCCGCGAGGCTGACACCTGCGGAACCAGCAGCTGGTTCTGCCCGAGGGTCGGGGCTGTGCTGCGGCAGACGCATGCTCCGCGCCACAGGGACAGCACAGCCCCGACCCTCTGGCGCCGACACCAGCCCGGGCCAGACATCACAATAAGCGCGCAGTCTGTCCCCTCCAGACAGCCGCAGGCTAGAATGCCTCGCAAGCACTACCAGGGAGACAGCAAATGTCAGGCATCAACCGGAGAGAATTCATGGCGGCGTCCGCAGGTGTTACAGCATTGGCCGCGGCGACGGGCGTCAACACCTTGAAGGCCGCCGACGCATCCGGATTGATCGTTTGCATGCATGGCATCACGTCGAGCGAATTCGACTTTCGTACCTGCATGGAAGGCTGGGCGAAGGCCGGCATCAAGGCCGCCGAGCCGGACCTCGCCAAAGCGCGTGAATGGGAAATGGCCAACGGCCCCGGCTCCGCGCGCAAACTCATGGACGACCTTGGCCTTGTTGCGTACTCCTCTACCAACCAGCTCAACCTCGAGGAACCATCCGAGCGACGCGCGCAGGCCGTCGAGGACCTCAAGTGGAAAGTCGCGATGGCCGAATCGCTTGGCGCATCGCGTATCGTGATTCCCTCGGCGGCGAGTGCGGCGCACGAGCTGGCCGACTACGAACAGGTCTATGCCAATCTGTATGAAGCCGGCGAAATCGCGCGGCCGCATAAGGTGGCGCTGATGGTCGAGTTCACGCGCAACTCGCGGCTGATCAATAACATCCGCACCTCGCTCGACGTCGTGCGCAAGGTCAATCATCCACACATCAGGTTCATGCTCGACCTGTATCACTTCTGGGCGGGCCCCTCCAAGTTCGAAGACCTCGACATGATCGAGCCCGGCGAAATTCATCACGTCCATTTCGCCGACACGCCGCGCCAGCCGCCGCTGGAAGTGGCGGAGCAGAAGGATCGGGCCTTTCCGGGCGAAGGCATTGCGCCGCTGCAGAAAATCCTCAACAAGCTCGTCGAGAAAGGCTACAACCGCGCGCTGTCGCTCGAACTGTTCGACATGGAGGTGCGCCGTACCGACCCCGCGCTGATCGCCGCGCGCGCGCTGACGACGATTACGCCGTTCATCGAGGGTCTTGCATGAAAGCCGGCAGGTGTGACCCCGCTTGAATTGATCGCAGGCAGCTCACAAACGCGGTCAGGGCCGTCGCCGTGGTAGGAAAATCTGTATAAAAGAAATAGGCTCTGACCCCAATTGATCTTTATAAAAGAAATGGGCTCTGACCCCATTTGATCCGCAATTTTGTAGAACAATAAAAGTAGCACACCATTCTATGAACTACCCCCGAGAGGTCTGTCATGCGTAAAACGCTTCTAGCCACATTTACCCGGTCCACCACTGCAGTGCTTGCTGCGGCCGCGCTGTCCTGCTTGGTGGCAGGCCCGGCGCTGGGCCACCATTCGTTCTCCGCCGAATTCGATGCGGCGAAAAGCGGCGAGCTCAGTGGCGTCATCACCGAAGTGCGCTTCAGTAACCCGCATGTGCGTTACCGTGTGGATGTGAAGATGCCCGATGGCTCGACGGAAAACTGGGAAATCCAGGCCGGCAGCGTCACCTCGCTGCGGCCGCAGGGCTGGCTTGCCGACAGCATCAAGGTGGGCGATGCGGTCTCGGTGCAGGGCGAGCTCGGCCGCGACGACGCCAAGAAAATCTTCGTGCGCGGCATCACGCTTGCCGACGGACGCCGCTTTGGCGGCACTGAAGGCAACAACACCGCCGCCGCGCGTGCCGCGGCGAGCCGCAACACGGTCAATGCCGACCCCGCCAGGGATTACGGCTACGGCCAGCAGAATGCCGCGGCGCCCTTCGACATCAGCGGCCCCTGGCGCCAGGGCTACAAGTTCCGCGTGACCGTCGACGACCTCGAACCGAAACCCACGCCCTTCACGCCGCAAGGGGAGGCCCTGCGCGCCGCGAACGAGAAGTATGACGACCCCGCGCTGCGCTGCATCTCGCTGGGCCTGCCGCGCCTCTTCGGCAATCCCTACAACATCGACATTCACGACGCCGGCTCGCATTACCTGTTCACGTACGTCGAACACAATTCGCCGCGCCGCGTGTGGATGGACGGCCGCACGCCACCGGCCGATACGGTACCGACCTCCAATGGTTACTCGGTCGGCCACTGGGAAGATGCCGACACGCTCGTCATCGAAACCACGCATCTGTTGCCGGGCTGGCTCGATGGCTCCGGGCTGCCGATGAACGGCGAGGGCACGCGCACGGTCGAACGCATCGACTTCACTGCCGATCACCTGTCCGCCGATCGCACGATGACGATTCACGATCCGCTGTACACACAGCCCCTCGTGCGCACGCGCGGCTGGGCACGCGACGACATCGTCGATGTCAGCGAACAGGATTCCTGCGACCCGGCGAGCTACTACACTGACCTGCAGGCGGCCGGATTGCTGGAAGAGTATCTGCAGCCCTGAGGCGCGGAGGCTTGAGGTTCTGAGCCCGAGGCTCTGAGGCTCCAAAGCTCAGAGGCTCAGAGGCTCAGAGGCTCGGGCTCTGAGCCTCCGAGATCGGCAAGTCGCGTCTTCGCCCGTTCCTTCGCTCGTTTGCGCGCTTACTGCGCCGGCTTCCTGATCCAGCCCCGGCCGGCGCAGTGGCGGGTCCGGTGACTCCCGCCGGCAGTCCCTTTTTCCTGCTTCTCGCGACCGCGACTTATTCCTGATCGTATGCAAGCAGGAGTTACTCCCAATGTTGTTGAGCTTCGAGTCTCGTAGCGTGCGCCCGTCCGGTACGACCGGACCCGATCACCCTCACCAGGACAACAACATGAGCTCAACCAAGACCACGACTCCAGCTTCCACAACGGTCAAAGTTTCCACGATTTCCGGCGCTGCCAAGGATGATCTGTTCACCGCCAGCGAAGATACCGCCAGCCTGAACCTCAACGTACTCGCCAACGATCCCGGCTCCGCGAAAATCTGGTCGCTCGACCAGAAGGCTCTGACTGCCGCTGCCGGTTCCCAGCAGCCGCTGGTCCTGACCGAAGCCACTCTGGGCAGCGGTGCCAGGATTTCCATTAATAGCGACGGTACTGTGAAGTATGTTGGCGTGACAGCGACGCTGCAGGCACTCCCTGAAGGCAAAATCTTCACCGACAGTTTCCAGTACACGATCCGCATGGCAAACGGTGCACTGAGCACCGCACAAGCCAATGTATCCATCACAGGCGTCAACGATGCCGCCACCTTCGACGACGCCATAACCGGCGGGTTGACCGAAGACGGCACCTCTACCGACGGCAAGCTGACTGTCAGCGACGTCGACACGGGCGAGGAGTCGATGCAGGTCGGCCCCTACTCCGGCACGCTCGGCAGCCTCACGATGGAAACGGATGGCACCTGGGTTTACACGCTGACCACCAACATGAACAGCCTCGCCGCAGGCGAAACGGCTACCGACAAGGTCACCGTGAAGGCGTCCGACGGCACCACGCAGGACATCGAGCTGACGATCACCGGCGTCAATGACGCGGCCACCTTCACCGGCGACAAAACCGGCGGGTTGACCGAAGACGGCACCTCTACCGGCGGCAAGCTGACCGTCACCGACGTCGACCATGACCAGAGCTCGATGCAGGCTGGCAATACCGACGGCACGCTCGGTAGCCTCACGATGGAAACGGATGGCACCTGGGTTTACACGCTGACTTCCAACATGGACAGTCTCGCCGAAGGCGAAGAAGCGACCGACACGGTCACTGTGGAGTCGCTCGACGGCACCACGCAGGACATCGAGCTGACGATCACCGGCGTCAACGACGTCGCTGAGTTCGGCGGCACTGCAATCGGCTCGGTCCAGGAAGATGGCACGACCAGCGCGTCCGGCACCGTAAGCGTGGTCGATCTCGATCATGACCAGAGCGCTGTAGAGAGCACGGGCAATCTCGCCGGCACGTACGGCGACTTCACCTTCGACCTCGACACCGGCGCGTGGACCTACGCACTGCGCAATACCGAC
>JBEGWB010000004.1:0-40552 GCA_041178065.1 Pseudomonadota bacterium
ATCCCGCGGATTATGACGGCGGTGAGCTGGTCATCGAAGATATCTACGGTCCGCGGAGCATCAAGCTTGCTGCCGGTGACATGGTGCTCTATCCCGGCACAAGCGTGCACAGCGTGACGCCAGTGACGCGCGGCGAGCGACTGGCGTCCTTCTTCTGGATACAGAGCATGGTGCGCGAGGATCAGAAGCGCACGCTGCTGCTGGAGCTGGACCGTGCCATTCAGAAAATTGCCCGCGAACATCCGGGACAGACGGCGGCGACCGATCTGGCCGGCGTCTACCACAACCTCTTGCGTCTCTGGGCGGATACCTGATGTCGGATGAATTGATTGAATTGCAGACCCAGCTCGCTTTCCAGGAGCAGACCATCGCTGAGCTCAATGAGGTGCTGACAAGCCAGCAGCAGCAGATCGACCTGCTGCGCAGGGAGCTGAACCTGCTGAAGGAACAGTTCGGCACGCTGGAAGACCGGGTTGACTCAGGCCCGGTGCAAAACGAAAAACCGCCGCATTACTGATGTAGTGCGGCGGTTTGTGTCGCCGGGCGCGAACGGGCGGGTTGCGGACGGGCGGTTTACTTCGCTGCCGCTTCGGCCTGCTGACGTGCCAGCGCGGCTTCGAAGCTCGTCTCGAATTCCTCGACGTGTGCCTGGTAGCCGGCGGGATCGATGAAGGGATTGGGATCGCCTTCGCCACGCGCCTGCAGTTTTTCGAACTTCTCTTTCATGCCGTAGAACTGGCCGTGGGAACTGACCCAGACTTCGGCTGGCAGCGTGCGCGCGGTCACGTAGGTTTGGCGCATGTCCTCGGCGATTGTCGGATAGGCCGCGTTGTTCAGGTACTGCAGGAACTGTCCATTCAGGCTGCATTCGATCAGTATGTCGTAGGTCTCGCCGTCTTCTTCGAGCTGCAGCGTCCACGCGAGGCATCCTTTCGTATGGCCGGGCAGTACATGCGCCGTCAGCGTCGTGGCGCCAAGCGTCACGGTATCGCCTGCGTTGACGATGCGGTCGATCGGCAGCGTCTTGCCGGCGGGATGCTTGAAAGCCTTGACGTCAGGCACTTCCAACGCGCCGACGACGACTTCGGCGCCAGTCAGTTCCTTGACCAGTGCATCGCCTTCGATATGGTCGGGATGGGCGTGGCCGCTGATGAGGATCTTGATGTCCTTGAAGTCGAAGCCGAGTTCGGCGACGCCGGCCTGGATCACCGGCACCGAGGCTTCATAGTTGC
Source organism: Pseudomonadota bacterium (assembly GCA_041178065.1). Lineage (GTDB taxonomy): Bacteria > Pseudomonadota > Gammaproteobacteria > Pseudomonadales > Pseudohongiellaceae > CAILUG01. The sequence goes on from JBEGWB010000004.1 coordinate 1,233, forward strand.
TGTTGATCAGGATATGGCCTTCGTCGGTCGTGATGAGGAACGAAGCCAGCTCCGCGGTGCCGACGAAGTACAGGTTGTCCATGACCTTGTGCGGCGGGAAGGGATCGTTCCAGCCGGCAGGCTGCGCGAAGGCGCCCACCGGCGCCAGCAACAGCAGGGGACAGACCACCGATTTCAGGCACTGCAGTTGATTGCGCATAAGTTCCTCGATGAAATGAGCGACCGGTCGGCTGATGCTTACTCAGCCGGACGATCGCGATAGCTGCTACCACCCGTGCTCAACGAGCGGCCGTCGGGGAATTCGATGCTGCGGGAATTGGCGCGCAGCGATCCGTCCTTGGCCTGGAAGCCGTTGACGATGACTTTGGTGCCGGCCGGCAACGAGTCACGCGTCCAGCCGAGGCGCAGCAGCACGGCCGGCGAACCGCCCTCGACTTTCCACACTTCTTTTTCGCCCTTGGCGTTGACGACTTCGATGTGCAGCCAGGAATGCGGATTCACCCACTCCATCTTGGTGACGGTGCCTTCCAGTACCACGGTCTTGTTCTGATCGAACTCGGCGGAGAAGGAGTGGTGCGCAAGCACCGGTAGCGCAATGGCTGCCAGCGCGCCGGCTACGATCATCATCAACTTGCTTTTCATCGATTTCATGGCTCTGTTACCTCGTGGTAAACAATGGCTGTTGCACGGACGGCTATTACACGAATGACTATTACAGAAATGGTTATGCTTGCGCTGGATTCAATCCTGTTCTTCCAGGCCCATTAAGTCGCTATACAGCAATTTGTCGGCGAAGGGCACACACTTGTGTTCGAGCAGTTGCGCGTTCGGCTCGACCAGGCGATACAGGGGCATCTCGATGGTCCACGGCGCCGAATAGGTCGCAGGATCCTCGAGCGTGGCTTCGTACTGCAGGTGATCCTTGTCGATCAGCGTAAAGCGCTCGGTGACGCGCAGCTGCGCGCTGTGATGGTTGCCGGCGCGGTCGAGCCAGCTCTGGTCATGCTGGCCGGTCGTCGTAACGACGAGCGTATCGCCCTCCCACGCGCCATCGGACTTGCCCATCCAGGTATCGATTGGCGGCGGCTCGGGATCATTCATGAAGATCGTGCGATTGGTCGCCGCGAAGGGATACACCATGAGCATGTCGCTGGCATCGCCCTGGAAGATCTGGAAGGGCATGTTGTGATAGGTCACGCGCGGAACGCCGAGCATGTAACACTTTGCTTCCGGATCCAGCGCCGGCCAGTCAACGCGATTTGCATCGCGCTTCGCAAGCGCTTCAGGCAGGTAGGGAATGGTGCCGCCGCCGCGGATGACGGTGTTGCCTGCAGGGATTGCGGCGATCGCACCGAGCTCCCAGTGTGCGTCAAGTGCAACTGCGTTGTGCGCTTCGAGATCCCAGTGCGCGGTGTTGAGCGCCTGCCAGACACCGTTGAGGTTCGGATGGCCGCCAAGTACGCCAGTGGGGGATTGCGCTTGCGCCGGTGCGGCGGCTTGCTGTGGCTCGGCTGCTTGCTCGCAACCGCTGAGCGTCACTGCGATGGCTAGCAGGGCAGCGCTGGTCATTCGAATGGACATCTATCCCCCTTCTGTTCGAATTGTTGTTGATGACGGATACAGAATTCAGCTTAACACGGCCCCGGAGCTGCTGTCAGCGCGGGCAATAAGGGGTTTGCACAGCTGTTTCCGCGCCGGGTAAGATGGCCGCGTGCGCGCCACTCAATCATGTCGCTAATCAAAGCCAAATCAAAAATATAAGGGAGCTTCGGATGCGTAAAACGAAACTGGCTGTGGGAATTCTCGCCCTCGTTCTGGCGCAGGGCGTCGCCGTTGCGGTAGTCGAGAGCGCAGAGACGGAAGTGGCATACACGCAGCCGATGACTTCGTGGGGCGAGCCCGACCTTCAGGGCATGTGGCCGCTGAACCATCTGATCGGCGTGCCGATGCAGCGCAACACAGAACGGTATGGCGATCGTTTTGAAATGACCGATGAAGAATTCATTGCCGCGCAGGAAAGCGTCGCCGCGCGCGACGAGCGTTTCCAGGATGCCGTCATTCCGGTGGCCGACGCGGCGGGTCGCGCAACGCGCCAGACCTCGCTGATCATCGATCCACCGAATGGCCGCATTCCGCCGCTGACCCCATACGGCGAAGAATTGCGCCAGCAGATGCGCAGCTCCTACGATCCGGCGCAGACCGTATTCGACAAGATCGAAGACTTCAGCGCATGGGATCGCTGCATCACGCGCGGCATGCCTGTGTCGATGATGCAGCGCAACTACAACAACGGCCTGCGTATTTTCCAGTCGCCAGGCTACGTCGTGATTTCGCTGGAGATGGCGCACGAGGCGCGCGTCATTCCGACCAGCGGCATGCCGCCGTTGCCGGCTGGCATCAAACAGTGGATGGGTGAGTCGCGCGGTCGCTGGGAAGGCAATACGCTCGTCGTCGAAACCACGAACTTCGGCCACGGCATTCATACTGGGTTGACCAGTGGCGGCGTTCCCGGCGCCGGCGCGCCGATGCCGACGTCCGACAACATGACGATTACCGAGCGCTTCACGCGCACCGCCGACGACACGATCGAGTTCGAGATGGTCGTCAACGACCCCGAGGTGCTGTCGAGCGGCTCGATGACGATCAAGTATCCGCTCTACCTCGACAACGACTACAAGATGTACGAGTACTCCTGCCATGAAGGCAACACGGCCGTGCGCTATTACATCGAGACCTCGCGTTTCGAGCGCGGCGTCGGTCCGGCTGCGCAGGAATAACCAGTGTTGCGCGCGGGCAGGACTCTGCGCGCGCGCCACGCTTTCGTCCCTGGATTCTTCTTTGCTCTCCTGACTCTCGCAATGCCGGCGCCGGCGCAGACCAGTGTCGGCCGCGGCGCGCCCGATCCTTTCGTTCCAGAGCTCATCGTGGGGCCAGACGGCCGCGGCCTCAATGTCGGCGCGCAGGGCCCCCCCGGGGGGTTCGTGCCTGTCGTTGCGACGCAGAACGGCGCGGTGCCCGCAGGCATCGAAGCGCTGCCGCGCGATCTCTTCACCTCCGATGATTTTTACATTGACCGCGAACTGTGGAGCGATCCACGTTATTTCCGCTGCAATTCGCCGATGGCGCTCGAGGCGCAGTGGGGCGCTACGGAAACCGCGGTCATCGGCGATGATCCGCCGCGCAGCGCGGCCTGGGGATACTGTGAACGCGACTATCCGCGCGCGGAGATCGTCAGTCCCTATCCCTTCGTCACGGCGAAGGACCACTACGCAGCCTTGCTCGCTGAAACCCAGGCGAAGGGCGGTCCAACGGTTTACACACAGGCCAACCTGCCGAACTGGAACGGTAACTATTTGCGCCGTTACGACAAACGCTACTCATGGTTCGACGGCGCCGTGTTGCAGATTCCCACCTACCTGTCGCTACTGACGCCGCTCTACCAGCAACACTTCGTGCAGCAGATGTATCACGCCGGCAACAGCAACGCCGCGCACTGGCCAGGCGCCTACTGCTGGCCCGAAGGTTTCATGCGCCGTTTCGCGCACTACGGCGGCATTACCTCGCACATCATGATGACGCCCGAGCTGATCCAGGACATGCGCTACGGCGGCCGTAACATGATGACCCACATCCAGCTCAATCGTGAGTTCATCGAGGAAGAAGGCCGTGTACCGCGTCTTGGCGAAGATGTGCCGCGCTGGTACGGCGAAACCATCGGCTTCTTCGACGGCGCTGCGCTGATCACGTGGACCTCGAACATTCAGGGCTGGATCTCGCACGGCTCCTTCGAATATACCAATGCCATGCAGAGTATCGAGATCTACACGCCCTATGACGATGCCGCCGGCAAGTTCAGTGGATTGAAGCACGAGACAGTACTCTACGATCCGGAAGTGCTCGTGCAGCCGGTGCGCATCGTGCATTACCTCGACAAGGAGCGCGCGCTCAATGAAGGCGGGCCCTACGTACACCTCGAATGCGAACGTCGCATTTATCCGCTCGATGGTATTGCGACGCAGGTCACGCTCGGCCAGACCATCGACTACACCGTGCTGGATCTGCTCGACAGGCCCTGGGCCAAACTGTGGCAGCAGTACAACGAGCAGGGCATGCAGCGTCCTTCGCAGACGGACATCTTCGACTTCGAGTGAGGCCCCGCAGCGCCGCTACACCGAGTGTTCCCCCGGTTTCCTCCACGGCGGGAAACCTGTATAACTTGCTGCTCGCTGGTTCAAGCCAACATAACGCCTCAAAGAAGGCTGATGATGACAAAACGTTCTGTCAAAACTGCTGTTTTCCTTGCTGCAATACTGGTCGCTTCCCTCGCTGCTGGTGTTGCCCAGGCCCAGGATGAAGCCGCTCGTGTTGCCGCACTACGCGCACGCCTCGCTGCACTTGCTGCAGAGACCTCAAGCGTCGAAGCCACGACACAATTGCAGCGCCTCGGCCGCGCCTTCGGCTACTACGTCGACAAGGGTTACTTCGGTGAAGCCGCCGATCTGTTCACGGATGAGGGTACCTTCCAGTGGGGTGTCGACGGCGTGTATGAAGGCAAGGCGCGCATCCGCGAGCTGCTGACGCGACATGGTGGTGGCAGCATGAATGCTGGCCCGGGTCTGCCGTTCGGCCGCCTCAATTTGCGCATGCAATTGCAGCCGGTCATCACCGTTGCTCCCGATGGCCAGACGGCGAAGGGCCGCTGGCGCGAATGGGCCTTGCTCGGTCAGTACGAGGAAGCGATTTTCTGGGGCGATGCCGTCATCGAAGACGAATATATAAATGACAGTGGCGTATGGAAAATTACCGCGCGTCATTACTACCCAAACTTTGTCGCGCCTTACCAGGGCGGCTGGGCCGCGCTGCGGGAAAACACCGGATCATGGCAGACGCCCGTTGCGCAGGACTTCCCGCCGGATGCACCTGCCCCGCAGCAATACCCGCCTTTCCCCTCGGTATTCATTCCGCCTTATCACTACGCCGATGGCCAGGTCACGTCGATCCAGAGCGACCCCGCCTTCGCGCAAGCCTCGGCGCGGCAAGTCCGCCCTGATGATGCCCTCGGGCGACTGGAAGCACTGGCCGATGCGAAAGCGCTGCAGCTGTCGCGCGCGCGTTCCGTGCGCGCACTGGAGAACCTGCAGGCGATGTACGGCTACTACATCGACAAGGGGCAGTGGCAACAGGCAGCCGACCTGTTCAGCGACGAGGGTACGTACGAGTTTGGCCAGAGCGGCGTATACAAGGGTCGCGCCAGCATTGCCGATGGCTTGTCGTTGATGGGGCCGCAAGGGCTTGAAACCGGCCTGCTGAACAACTTCGTCATGGTGCAGCCAATCATCCATGTCGACGCTGACAACCGCAGCGCGAAAGCGCGCTGGCGCAGCGACGTCATGCTGACGCGTGGCATCGGTGCGGCAAAAAAAGGGCAGTGGGGCGGTGGCATCTACGAGAACGAATACGTCAATGACAATGGCACCTGGAAGTTCAGCAAGCTGCATTACCACGTCACCTTCTGGGGCGACTACGACGAAGGCTGGTCTGCGCTGCCACTGCCGATGCAGGGTCCGAGCATGGAGGTGCCGCCCGATGCGCCGCCATCGGTCGTCTACGAGTCCTTCCCGAAATTGCAGATCGTGCCTTACCACTATCCGCATCCGGTCACCAACGAACCACACGCAGGAGAATGAGCATGTTTGTGTTCCCTGTACGCACATCGCTCGTCCTGGCACTGGCGATCGCAACGCTGGCATCGACGCCGGCCGCGCAGGCGCAGTCAAACGCCGAGTTGCTGGCGCTCGAAGCGGAATTGAATGCGCTCGGCACGCGCATCGAACGCCTCGACGACCTCACCGAGGTCGAGATCGTGCAGAACGCCTACGGTTACTATGTCGACAAGGCGCAGTGGCGTTCGGTCGCGAACCTGTTTACCGCCGACGGCACGCTGGAGATCGGTGGCAAGGGTGTCTTTCTCGGTCCCGATCGCGTCTATGAATACATGACGGTCGGCCTCGGTCCGGTGGGTCCGCGCGATGGCCTGCTGATCGACCATCAGCAGTTCCAGTGCCTGCCGACGATCCACGAGGACGGCCTGCGGGCGGAAGCACGCTGTATTGCCTTCGTCATGAGTTCGGGCGGCTGGGGGCACAACTACTATGAGAATGACTATATAAAGGAAGATGGCGTCTGGAAGATGCAGGCGCTCCATGGCCCCTTTAACATGTACTCGGGCTACAAGCTGGGCTGGCTCGACGACGTCGTCGTCAATACCTTCCCGGAGAAGTTCAAGCCCTGGCCGGATCTGCCGCCAACGACGATCTACCTGACCTACCCCAGTTACTATGTCGAGCCCTTCCACTATCCGAACCCGGTCACCGGTAGTCCGATGCCAGTGCCGGATCCGCGCGCCGGCGGCATGGCTTTCGGCAAAGTGGGAGAATAAGCACTACCGCAAGAAAAATGGCGGGACCTGACAGACGCTGCCAGGACCCGCCATAAGCTCCAAGGAGGTCCACCGGCCGGATTTTCTCCAGTGCGACTATTCAAACAACCCGGCCGGGATACCAAGCCCGTCACCAGCCCGTTTCCAAGACGGGCTGGCCTGCCAATGCGCAACACATTCACCCTGGCTGTGCAAAGGCGAGCAGAGCATAGCTAAGGACCGCAAGCTGGGCTTTAATTGGAGCTTAAACCTTCTGAAAAGTTGTGAAGCAAGGCGGCGCACCGCTTTTCGAGGAACTTCCCACTGTACGGAAGCGGCGGCTACGACGGGATGGATTAATAAAACAGGGCCCAGGCCCCACAAAAATAACAAGCAGCACGATGAGAGCCCCTGACGCAGTTTCCGAATACCGATTTTCCAGCCACAGGCTGGATGCCAGGCAGCGGAAATTATTCAACCCTGCCGGCGAGGCCATCTCGCTGAGTTCCCGCGCCTTCGATACCTTGCTGGTGCTGCTGGCGCATCACGGCGAAACACTGTCGAAGTCGCGCATCATGCAAACGGTGTGGCCGAATGCCGTCGTCGAAGAAAACAACCTGAACCAGGCCATCTCCACACTGCGCAAGGCTTTGGGCGATACCAAGAGCGAGAACAACTTCATTCTCACCGTTCCGGGCCGTGGCTACTGCTTCGTGGCACCGGTTGAGGTCCTCAGTTGGCCACAGCCGGGCCCAGCCGCTGCGCCCGAGGCGCTTGCCGACGAGCAGGGTGCCGTCGAGCCGCGCCCGCTTCGCCCGCCTGCTAACCAGGCGAATTTTCCCTACAGGACAACGCTGGCGCTGGCCTTCGCCGTCCTGGCCGCGGGCGTGATCCTCGTGCTGCCGACAGACGATGTCGCAGCACCACCGGCGGCTATCGTGGTGGCGGCACCGGCGGCCTCCGTGGCGTGGCCACCTGCGGATAGCGCTAGTATCCGCAATTCGATTGCCGTCATGCCCTTTACGATGCTCGCGCCCGATGGCGCCGAGAAGGACATCTTCGCGATTGGCCTGCACGACGAGGTCATCAACCAGCTGACGAAGATCCGCGCGCTGCAGGTCATCGGCCGCGACAGCGTGCTGGCGCTGGCGGATGACGGTTTGCCTATGGCGGAACTCGCGCGCGTGCTGCGCGTGGAAGCGGTCATGAGCGGCACCATCATGATCGTCGACGATCATGCGCGCATCAGCCTGCAACTGCTCGATGCGATGACGGGCGTCACGCTGTGGGCAAACACCTACGAGGCGGACAAGGGCGACCTGTCGGAAATGATTTCGATCCAGAGCGACATCGCCGTGCATGTCGCCTCCGCGCTCGAGGCCGAGATCGGGCAGGCCGAACAGGAAACGATCGCCGCGATTCCGACGCGTTCGTTGCAGGCCTACCGCTTCAATCTCGCCGCCAAGTACGCGCATGTGCAACAGGATTTCGCGAAGGAGTGGGATCTGTCGCGCCAGGCGCTGGCACTCGATCCCGATTATTACGATGCCTTCTTCACCTTCTCGTCGGTCAACACCGTGATGGTTGCAACGCCGCTGCCCGGCATGACCAGCCGCAAGCATTTCGAACTCGCGCTCGATAGCGCCGAGCGCATGATCCAGATCGCGCCCGAACGCAGTGCCGGCTACGCGCTGAAGGCGGTCGCGCTCGGCACCGCCAAGGACTGGGCCGGGGTCTCGGCCGCGGTAGACAAGCTCAGCGCCATGGGCGCGCCGCTGTCCGACCAGCACTACATTTCGCTGCTGTTGATGTGCATGGGCGATTTCCGCAAGGCAATCGAAATCTATGAAGCCAATCTCATCACCGAGCCAGTGAACTTCTTCAGCAGGGCCTTCATGCTCGCGGCGCTGGAACTCGACGGCAAGCGCGAGCAGGCGCGCGCCGAGTATGAAGTCGGGCAGGAGCTCAGCCCCGTGTGGTGGGGCGATACCGTCAATATCTTCCTCGCACTCGGCCGCAACGAACCGCTGCAGGATGTCGACCAGTTGATCGGTGTGTCGCCCGGGCTGCGCGCCGTGCTGATGCAATGGAACGATGCGGAAAAAGTCGCGGCTGGCCTGCAGGCCTTCCGGGCGAGTCCCGCCAAGGTCTCGGCGGAGGCGATCTACTACGCTGCACTAGCGGCGCACATCGGCGACGACGAAGCGGCGGTCGAATTCCTGCGTGTTGGCACCGAGGACGTCTGGACCAGTCTGTTCTGGCTGTGGCTGCCGGTGTTCGATGAAACAAGGCAGCTCGACAGTTTCAGGCAGCTGCTGCGCGATTCGGGGATTGTCGACTACTGGCGGGAGCATGGCTGGCCGGAAGTCTGCCAGCCGGCCGGCGCTTCCTTTACCTGCGAATGGACTGCGTATCCTGTACTTGCCGCGCAGTAAGCGGCGTCATTTCCTTTTTGGCGAACTGGGGTGTCAGCCTCCGCGTGACGGATACTGACACCGCGCCCGATTACTCGCCGTACGAAATGCGATAGACGATGTTCGCGCCGTCGTCGCTCAGCAGCAATGAACCATCCTTCGCCACGGTGATCGCCACCGGACGTCCCCAGCGGCCTTCATCGGTGATGAAGCCGGTCAGGAAGTCGATGTACTCGCCGGTCGGCGCGCCATCGACGATCGGCACCTGCACGACCTTGCCACCGGTGGGATGCGCGCGGTTCCACGAACCGTGCAGCACCGCGAAGCCCTGGCCAGAGTATTCAGCCGGGAAGGCCGAGGCGCCGGCAGGCTGTTGCGGATAGAACTCGAGATCGACCGCGGCCGAGTGCGAGGTGTAAGGTACGTCGGGCAGCGTGATCTTGCCGACGAGATCCAGACGCGCGCCCGCGTGGCGTGGATCTTCGTTGTCGCCCATGTAGTACCAGGGCCAGCCGAAGAAGGACCCTTCCGGCACGCGCGTCGAATAGTCCGGCACGAGGTTGTCGCCGAGCATGTCGCGTTCGTTCGTGCTGCACCAGAGGTCGCCGGTTTGCGGCTGCACGGTCAGGCCGACGCAGTTGCGAATGCCGTTGGCGAAGAGTTTCGCCGTGGCTTCTTCGTTGCCTACATCGAACACGTGTACTGCCGCGCGCTTTTCTTCGCCGCCCCAGGCGGCGCCGACACCATGCTCTGCTTCCCAGGCCTGGATTTCAGCGGGCGTTTTCGGTTCCAGCAGGCCTTCGGCGACGTTCGATGCCGAGCCAACAGACACGTACATCTTTGTGCCGTCGGTCGAGAACGCGAGGTCTCTCGTGTAGTGACCCGCCGAGGTCGGCGCCAGTTGCGACACGATCACTTCCGGTAGCGCTTCGGCCACGGTATCACCGGTGCTGTAGGCATAGCGGACCACGCGGTTGTTTTCAGCGACATACAGCCACTCCGGATTTTCCACCGAAGGATACAAAGCCATGCCAAGCGGCTGTAGCATGCCTTGCGCGAACACCGTGATTTCATCGGCGCGGCTGCCATCGGCGCTGGGGCGCATGACCTTGATGCGGCCGCTCGTCGTTTCGACGATCAGGATGTCGCCATTAGCCGCGACGATCATGCCGCGCGGCGCGTCGAGGCCTTCGGCGAAAGTGTCGACCTTGAAGCCTTCGGGTACATGGAACTCGGCACCGGCCGGGCGTGGAATCACTGTCGGGAAATTGACCGCCGATGGTGTTGCGAGCGGCGCGGGCAACTGCGTCAGGTCGATCCTGTGCACGACACCCGGCGCATCCTGCTTCCACTCGGGATCGCCGGCCGGCGGCTGCGCGGACGGAGGACCGAAGGCGCCAGCGCCGAAGGGAGGCGGCGCTGGTGGTTCCTCGAAGGTGCCGTTCGCCAGTGCTTCGAAATAGGCAATGACGTTCGCGCGATCGCTTGCGTTCGGCACGGCGACGACCATCGACGAACCGGGCACGACAGTCGTGGGCGATGCGAGGAAGCGATCCAGCGTGTCGGCCTCCCAGGTCAGGCCCGAGTTGCGCAGCGCGGGCGTGAATGGAAAGGTATCGGTGCTCGCGGCAGCGCGGCCGAACACGCCTTGCAACGAGGGACCCTGCGCGCCGCCGCCATCGTTCGGCTCGGCACTGTGGCAGAGCGCGCACTGTGCGCGAAAGTAAGCCTTGCCGGCGTTCGCGGGCGCGGGTGTATCGGCCGCGACGACAGGCGCAGGTGTGGCCGCTTCCGCGGGCGCCGCCTCTGTGACGGGCGCGGTTGCTGTCGTGTCCTGCACATCGGGCTGGCAAGCCGTCAACGTTGCCATGGCGGCAAACGCCGTCAGTACTTTCTTATTGTTGAACATGTTTCCTCCGGGAGCTTGTGAATACAGCAACTGAATTAAACCATTCCGGGTCCTGCGGCGACAGCGCCGGGTTGCTGCGCGTGGACACAAGTCGAGGTGTCGCGCTCGTTCTACCGCCGCCGTGCGAACTCGGCAGGCAGCTGGACCGGCTCGGACAGCCGCTCATCCCAACTTTCGGGCTTGTCATAACGCTCCCAAGGTTGCTAACAGGTCCAACTTTCCCGCAAGCAGGAGCGCGAATAGAAGCAGAGGCTGGAGCTATAGAAGCGAGCAGGCCACTAATTGATTGCTTGGTGAATTAGTGGCCTGCGATGTTTGATGCAGCTTATTCAAGACCTTTCGATGCGGTCTCCCAGGTGGGCAAAACACACAGTCCACAATCGGCGCCGGTGAACATCTTGCCGGCCTCCAGATCGCCCTTGAAGTGATAACGCACCCAGTTCGACGCGACGTTCGCGAATTCCCCGCCACCGGGATGGTACATCGTCGCGGTGTGACCTGCGTTTTCACGCGCGCCGTAGAAGGCAGGCACATGATTCACGAGGTCGAAGTTCTGGCGCGAGGGGCCGTACATGAAGTCGACTTCGCCGCCGTTGATGAACAGCGCTGGCCCATGCAGTGCAGCCAGCGCGTCGGTCGTGGGGAAGGCGCCGGGAGCTGCGGGCGCGGCGGGATTGGGCGCGGACACGCCGGAGTTGAACACGCCGATGGAATCGACACGCGGATCGGCACCGGCAGCGACCGACAGGAAGCCGCCGCAGGACTGGCCCATGACAAACACATTGTCGACGTCGATTTTGCCCTGCAGCGGCGAACCGGCGCGCGCGTTCTCGGCTTCAGCCCAGGAGACAGCGGCAAGCAGGTCGTCGACGTTCTGGCGCCGTCCCGCTTCGTCACCTTCGACGCCGACAGTCGTCAGCACAAGGAAGCCATGCGAGGCGACGGTGCCGAGGTAGCCATCGTACTGGCGGTTCTCGATGGCACAGCCGCCGTTGCCCCATACAACGACCGGCAGGGTGTCCTGCGCGGGGAAGGCACTGAGTTCGGTCGGGCGGAACAGGATGTGACGCGGCGCTTCGAATGCGCCTTCGGATGTTGTCGCATAGGCACCTGCTACCGCGAGCGGCGCGCCTTCGAGCGGCAATTGGCGATTGATCATTTCCATCGTAACGCCCGGCGGCTGCGCAAACGCGGCTCCACTGCAGAGCACAAGAGACCAGGCGGTACGGACGAGAACGAAGTGCAGGCGCATGCTAGTTTTCCCCTGAATGTTGTTGTTGGCCGCGCCATTCTAAATGGGGTCAGAGCCCATTTGTATTATTAAGATTTGCCTTCGCCCCTTGTTTATACAAGTGAGCTTCTACGCCCTTTGGGCGCTGAACCCATTTAGCGGACGGCTCTTAACAAAACAAATGGGCTCTGACCCCATTTACTTTGCCACTATTTCGCAAATTGACGCGGGCAGCGGCTTTGGTCGATGATGCCTTCACATCAAAACATCGTCCCAACGAGAAGGGGAAAGCCATGAAACTCATCATCAGAAAGGCCAGATGCCTGGTTGTTGCAGCGAGTCTTGCCTTGTTCGGCGCGGCGCCGGCAATCGCGCATCATTCATTCGCGGCCGCGTACAACATGGAGGTGCCGATTTCCATCAAGGGCAAGATCGTCGACGTGCGGCTCACTAACCCGCACTCGCATTTCTTCCTCGACGTGACGAATGAAGTTGGCACGACCTCGCGCTGGAAGTTTGAAGCCGGTACGCCGAGTGGCATGTTGCGCAACGGGTACTCGCCGCAAGTCATCAAGAAGGGCGACGAGGTCACGATCAACGGTTTCCGCGCCCGCGACGACTCCGACAATGGCATGCTGACCGAACTCATCACCGCCGATGGCACCCTATATGGGATGTTCGGGCCCAGGGACGGTGGCGCTAGCGGCACTCGCTGAAGCCTGCGCCCGAACGCGGCGCTGCACTGCAAGATCGCCGCCCATAAATGCGCCGCTGCCAACACGCGCCGCGGCCACAACAAACGAGGACATCACGATGACGACTTTTACCCCGCGCCGCCTGATCGGCGCATGCGCCGCGCTGCTCGCCGTACTGGCAATGAATGGCAGCTTCGCGGCGGACGCAGCCGGCCCGACGCCGCGCATGGCGGATGGCAAGCCTGACCTCAGCGGTGTCTGGTGGACGGGAGGCGATCTCGGCAGCCCCGGCTACAACAGCAGCCGCCAGGGCGCACCCGCGGTGCCGCCCTATCCGGAGCTATACCAGGACTGGGCGAAGGAACAAATGGCGACGATGCACGACAAGGACGACCCCACGCTGCAATGCAAGCCCACCGCGTTCGGCACGCTGAACGTGCGTCTCTTCGATGTCGGCACGCTCGGCCAGATCATCGCGACGCCGGCAATGGTCGTGTTCCTGCAGGAAACCTTCCATGGTTACCAGCTGATCCCGACCGATGGCCGCGAACACCGCACGGTGCCGCCCTCGTACCGTGGCGACGCGGTAGGCCACTGGGAAGACGATGTCTTCGTCGTTGAAACGAAGAACTTCACGGACGACACCTGGATCTGGGCCGAAGGCCGGATTTCCTTCCATACCGACCAGTTGCACATCGTCGAACGCTATTCGATGCCCGATGCCAATACGCTGCTGGTCGATGCGACGCTGACCGATGAAGGCGCGCTGACGGCGCCCTGGGTCGTGCCGACGCAGCGTTTGGTCAAAGCGCCTTTCGACCAGCTGCTGCCGCTGATCTGCTCCGGCGTCGAGACGCAGGAGCTGATGGACAACGCCGCGGAGCTCGGTACTGCCGAGTAAGCTCGCAGGCCTGCCTGCGCGCGGACCTGGCGCAGCGAAATGAAAAAGGGGACCGACCCTGCATGGACGAAGCGTCCACGCAGGGTCGGTCCCCTTTTTGTTATGTGCCGCGCTGCCGCGGCCCAGGGAAGATAGGTTACTGCGCGGCCTCCGCTGCCGGCTCCTCGGTGTCGACGAAGCTGGCCTGGAGCAGGTGTGTCAGCGTATGCACGTAACGCAGCTTGCCATTTTCGACACGGAACAGGTGCGTGTCGGCTGAGCCGCTGCCGCCGTTCGGGCCGCCGGCGCCAAAGGTGCAGTACACGACGACCGCGCCGGTCGTTTCGTCAACCACGAAGTGGCGATTGGTGATGTTGACGCCGGCCGGAACGCCAACTTCGCAGCTGTCGGTATCGACACCCTTGCCCGTATAGGCGCCGCCTTCGATGCGGACGCAGGGAAAGCCCCATGGCACCTCATCGATCTTCTTCTCGAGGAAGGCATCGAGATAGGCGTTCGCCGCCGCGACCAGCGTGCCGCGCGAGTCGCGATTCGCTTCAGGGATCGTGTCCCAGTTTTCGGTCGAGGAGTATTTCAGGTAAGCGTCTGCGTCGAACAGCCAGTAGCCGGTCGTCGTCCAGATGATTTCGATTTCAGCAATCTTGTCGTGGTTGATCCGCAGGCGCGTGCCGAGCACGTAGGGCTTCGCGGTGTCTGTCACGATCAGCTCGCTGAAGGTCTGGCAGGAGTCGACATCGAGCAGGCTACGATGATGGTCGATCTCCATCGCGGTATTGATGATGCTGGCGTCGATGTCGAAGCGCGCGGCGTTTTCCCAGTAACCGGCGCCGTTCGGTAACGGTAGGCCGGACTTGTCACCCTTCGTCTGCGCGTCAATGTAGAGATCGACGGCGGCCTGCAAACCATCGCGCGTGCAAGCGACCTGGGCAAAGCTCAACGCAGGGGCGAGCAAGGCGCTCGAAAACACGAGCGCGAATAACGCAGTACGTTTCACGGAGTCTTCCTCTTGTTGTTGTGTCCAGAAGGATTATAGGCACGCGAATGATTATTCGTGTAGCGGCAGGCAGCTAAATGTGGGTCGGCGCATCCATGCCTGGCACTGAGCGCGCGAGCGCGCAGGCTCAGCGGCGCGCGGCGGTGTACAGCGGCATGACAGTCGGCAGCAGGGCTTCGATTTCACGCACGCGATTGGCCTCGGCCGGATGACTGCTCAGGATCTCCGGGGGCCTGCCACCCTGGTTTGCGTTCATCATTTTCTGCCATAGCGTGACACCGGCGCGCGGATCGTAGCCAGCGCGCGCGCTCAGCTCGAGGCCGATGCGGTCGGCTTCGCTTTCATCGGTGCGACTGAACCTGGAGGCGATCAGTGCCTGGTAGCCGGCACCGGCGGCGTTGGCGCCAGCCGGGCCGACGCCGAATACTGCGGCGCCGACGCCAATCGCCGCTTGCGCGGCCATCGCTTGCGAATACTGTTCGCGCGAATGTTCGCGCAATGCATGCGCCACTTCATGGCCCATGACGATCGCGATTTCATCGTCGCTCAGGTCGAGCCCCTCGATGAGTCCCGAGTAGAACATGATCTTGCCACCGGGCATGCAGAAGGCGTTGAGCTGCTCATCTTCGATGACGTTCACTTCCCAGTTCCAGTTCGGCGCGTCGCTGCGGAATACTTGCGTGTGCGGGCGCAGGCGGCGGCCGATTTCCTGCACGCGTTCCAGCATGCGGCGGTCCTGATTCAGTGTGCGTTCGCCTTCAGCCTCGCTCTTCAGTTCGCTGTAAGCCTGCTCCGCCATCTGGTTCATTTCTTCCGAGGAAACCAGCAGCAATTGCCGCCGATCGGCGCCGACGACGCCGGGCGCCGTGGAGGTTTCACAACCTGCGAGCGACAGCGCACAGGCAAACAGCGTGGCACACACCACCAGTCTCAGGAATTGCATGGTCGCTCTCCGCGCCGGCTTCAGATGTCCAAAGTCTACAGTTTCGGGTGGCGGCCTCCTGTAGGGAAAACCACCCAAAGCCCGGCAGGAAAAGGTTCTAGCGACCGCGCCGTCCGCCGTCGCGGCCGCGGCGGCCGTTGTCGCGATATTCCTGCTGCCACTCATAGCCGGTCCACGTGAAGCGCTCACCACGGTCTATGAAGCGCGGCTGAATCGCGCAACAGTCCGAAAAGCGCCCGGCCGTATAACCATCAAGGGGGCGCAGGGTTTTACCGTCGGCCTTATCGATAATGTGCGAATTGACATGTGTGCCCGCACGGCTCAACTTCAGCGCAGAAAATCCCAGAAGCGAACAATCCCATGCGCAGAGAAGGCCGCCGTAGTTCCAACATCGACGACCGCCGTGGCCAGCAGATGGCTGGCATTGGTGGCGGCGGACTGATCCTGCTGCGCTTCCTGCCGCTGCTGATGCGTAGCAAGGGCGGCCGCTTCGTGCTCTTGATCGTTGGCGGTCTGTTCCTGCTGTCGTACTTCGGGCTCGATGGCGGACTCGTCGGACGGCTGACGGGTGTCAGCCCCGGCACCGAGACGCGCCCGGCGATGACCGCGGAACAGCAGGAACTCGCCGATTTCGTCAGCATCGTGCTGGCTGACACCGAAGACACGTGGAATGCCCTGTTCGCCGAGCAGAACCTCGACTACGTGGAACCGACCCTCGTGCTGTTCACCGGCGCGGTACGATCCGCCTGCGGTACTGGCCAGGCAGCGATGGGCCCGTTCTACTGTCCGCTCGACTCGCAGGTGTACATCGACCTCTCGTTCTACGACCAGCTGCGCGTGCGTCACGGCGCTGCCGGCGACTTCGCGCAGGCGTATGTCATTGCGCATGAGGTCGGCCATCATGTGCAGAACCTGCTCGGCATCGCCGACCAGGTGAATGCGCAGCAAGGCCGGCTGTCCGGCGCGCAGAGTAATCAACTGTCGGTGCTGCAGGACTTCAGGCCGACTGCTTCGCTGGCCTGTGGGCGAATCATGCGAATCGCTCACGGCAGGTTCTGGAAGAGGGCGACATCGAAGAAGCGCTCCGAGCGACACAGGCGATCGGCGACGACACGCTGCAGCAACAGACCCAGGGCTATGTGCGCCCCGAATCCTTCACACACGGCACCTCGCAGCAACGCATGCAGTGGTTCCAGACTGGTCTCGAGCAAGGTTCACTGGAAAGCTGCAACACCTTCGACTGACGCGCCTGCGCGTCCGGTCTTTACGTAACTACCTGTTTGGTACGTAACGCGTACTCATGAATTGCGGCATCGCGCTTTGCGACGAGTTTCACATTCACATCGGTTTAGCTCGACTGTTGGTATGAGAGTTGCTCCTGTCTGGTTGTAGCGCCGGATTGAAGAGTTTTGCGAAGGAATCCAGTAACAATTACCGGGTACTTTTGGAAAAGTTGCAATCCGAACCCAGCCGTTTTTCCAACAACCGAGGAGATTCATCATGCGTACTTTTTCCACACTTCCTGCCTTCATGGCCGCAGTAGCACTGACTGTTCTGGCTGCTGGCTGCCACGTAACTGACGACGATATCACCGTCGGCGAAGCCATCGATGACACTGTCATCGCCGGCAAAGTCGAGGCTGCTCTCATCGATGACGAGGCGTTGAGCGCGCTGGATATCAATATCGATGTGCGCGAGGGCGTCGTGCAGCTCAGCGGCTTCGTTGACGATCGTAGCGACATTTCCCGCGCCACCGACGTCGCCAGCACCATCGAAGGTGTGCGTTCCGTCAGAAACGACCTGGTACTGAAGTAAGTAGCGCCGCCGCACCTTAGGACCTTTGACGATGCGCTGAAGCTTGCCCCCTGCTTCAGCGCATTAGCCAGTGGCCAAACCACATTCACGCATCGGGCCAAGCAATCACTCCCGATATGTGTTAGCTTCCATAAGCCTTTTCGACAGTATCCTCGCGGAACTATGAGCCTGTGTGCGACAGCGCACAGAATGGCTCGCGCTGGCAGCGCTATTGTTGGCTGTTTCCGAAGCTCTCGTTTTTTGTTTGCGTCAGTCAGTACGATACGGACGTCGCCCCGCTGGCCCACACACTCGTTTTGCCTGTTCGCCCGGCGTTCGTATTCGCCATTTAGCGGCGAGCGCAGTAACACTCCATTCATCCAGGAAGCGATTTTTAAATGCGCAAAGCCCTGCCTCAGATGCTGGATCTTTCCAGGCTGCTCATCGCTTACGAGGCCGGAGCGACGCAATCCGCAGACCCCGATAAGGCGGCAGCGGACGTGTGCGACAGACTGCGTCCGAAGCTTTCCGCACTGATGGGCGTTACTGGCTTCCGTGCTTTGCTGTCGCGGGCCCTGGCGATCGCGGCGAGCGAAACTCCGTCGATTTCTCACCTGGAGATCGATACGCGTGGTGCCCTTGTGTACCGAGCCGCCCTGTCTGGAACAAGTAGCGAAAATGGCGTCGAGGGCGGTGTGGCGATCGTTGCCCATTTGCTTAGTCTTCTCGTGGCATTCATCGGTGAGCAGCTAACCCGGCAGATCGTGTTCGAGATCTGGCCCCAATCGCTCGCGCGCGATTCAAATTTCAGGACAGGAGACAGCGCTTGAAAAACCCCAAAGCCAAGGCGAACAGTTCCCGGCTCGCGCCAGCCCCCGCGGGCAGTGCCAGCAAGGTCAGGATTCGCCAGCTCCCCACCGGCGTTCGCGGGCTCGATGACATTCTCGGCGGTGGGATCCCAGAATTTTCCTTCAACATCATTGCGGGCGCGCCGGGTTGCGGCAAAACCACAATGGCTCATCAGATACTTTTCGCAAATGCGACGGTTGAGAAGCCCGCACTCTTTTTCACGGTGCTTGGCGAACCGGCGATAAAGATGTTGCGCTACCAGCAACAATACACGTTCTTCGATGAGTCAAAACTCGGCAAGACCGTGCATTTCTATAATCTTGCCGACGTTGTCCTGCATAAGGATCTCGATGCCGTGTTTGAGGAGATCACAAGCCACGTCATCGCCGTAAACCCGGCCATCGTTGTCGTTGATTCGTTCCGGACGGTAATTCGCAAGCTCGCGGGCGGCTCCGGCGAAGGCGAGATGCAGGTCTTCATCCAGCGGCTCGCGCAATTCCTCGCAAGCTGGGAAGCAACGACCTTCCTCGTCGGTGAATATGTCCCGGAAGAAGTGCGCGACAATCCTATTTTTACAATTGCCGACGGCCTGTTCTGGCTATCACAGAATGTCGAGCGTAATTCGGTCGTTCGCAAATTGCAGATCATGAAGTTGCGCGGACAGGCATCGGTGCCGGGCCTGCACACCGTTCGCATCAGCAATGACGGCCTGCAGGCGTTCTCGCGTACGCTGGGGTTCGTCAACGTGAGAAATCCGCCAGCGATACGTAGACAGCTCTCGATGGGAATACCCGAGCTGGACAGCATGATGAACGGTGGCATTTTCGAAGGCGACAGCCTTCTTATCGCCGGGCCCTCGGGAACGGGCAAGTCCGCGCTCGCGACGCAATTCATTGCCGCGGGTGTCCGCAATGGCGAGCCAGGCATCATGGCAATCTTCGAGGAGCGTCCCAAGGGCTATACGCTACGTGCGGACGCCTTCGGTCTGCAGCTGAACGCTGCGCAGGAAGCGGGGATGCTGGAAATCCTCTACCTGCGGCCGCTCGATCTTTCCGTGGACGAAACCATGCAGGAAATCCTGGATGCCGTCGACAGGATTGGGGCCAAGCGCCTCGTCATTGACTCGCTGGTGAGTCTCGAAATGGCACTGGCGCCGGGGTTCAGGATGGATTTTCGCGAATCACTGTACCGGCTGATCGTGGCCTTGACCGGTGCCGGAGTGACGATCCTCAGTACCGTCGAAGTGGAAGATAACTTCAGCGGGTTCTCATTCAGCCACTACACGATCTCCTTCCTCACCGACGACATCATCCGTTTGCGCTATGTCGAAATCGAGGGGCAGCTGCGCAAGGTCATGGCCATCATCAAGATGCGCGGAGGCAATCACAGCAAGGATATCCGTGAGTACATGATCACTAATAAGGGCGTGGTCGTGATTTCGCCACGCTCAACGGAGTATCACGGTCTCATCACAGGCATTCCTACGCGCACTGGCCCGCGCAAGCAACAGCGAGACGAGTCACCGCCGGAGCCGAAGGCAACGGCGAAGACAAGAACGACAAAAGCAAAAACCAAAGCAAAAGTAAAAGCAAAAGCGACGACGAAGATGAAAGCAAAACCAAAAGCGAAGCGGAAACAAAGTAATGGTCGATAATTGATCGGCCACTCACGTTTGTATGAGAAATTATGAATGTCCCTGTTTCCGTCGACGAGGTGCTGTGCACTGGCGAATTAAAGCGGCGCGCCGCGCGTAGTGCTGATTTCGCCACGGAAAACCTCGTATTGAATACCTTGATACAGGCGCTCGCGGATTCGCCGGACAGTATCCTGCAAACGATGGTAGAGACCATGCTGGAGATATTCAGCGTGGGTTCGGCAGGCTGCAGCCTGCTGGTCGACGGTGACGACACCCGCTTTTACTGGCCTGCTATTGCTGGCGCCTGGCGGGCCCAGGTGGGCGGCGGAACGCCACGCGACTTCGGTCCCTGCGGGGATGTGCTGGATCGCAAGGGTCCTTTGCTATTCAGGCAGCCTCAGCGACGCTATCTCTATTTGCGCGATGTCGTTCCCGGTATCGAAGAGTGCTTGCTCGTACCGCTGTATGTCGAGCGGAAGTCAGTCGGCACTATCTGGCTGGTCGCCCACGATGAAGCTCGCAAGTTCGATGCGGAAGACCTTCGACTGTTGCTCAGCATCAGCCGCTTTGCGGCGCCAGCCTGCAAGGCAATGCTTTTCTCCCAGCGCATGCGCGACATGAACGAAGCCCTGCTGCTGAGCTCATTGCAGCAGCATGAGTTTGCTGAAGCCGAGGAAAAGCTCAATGCATTGCTGCGCGACGAAATTCGCGTGCGCGAAGCGCTCGAAGTGGAATTGAAGCAGGCTACGCGCGACGCCAATCAGGCCAGCGTCTCAAAATCCGACTTCCTCGCGAATATCAGCCATGAATTGCGGACGCCTCTCAGCGCCATCCTCGGGCATGCCCAGGTGATGGAGCTGGATGCCGGGCTCACCGAAACGCAGAAGCGCAGCATTACCCAGATCAAGAAGGGGGGCTGGTACCTTGCCGACCTGATCAATGACATTCTCGACCTGGCCCAGATCGAGGCGGGCCAGTTGTCCGTGCGCATGGAGTCCGTTTCCCTGGCCGAAGTCGTGCTGGAATGCCAGGCGCTGATGGAGCCCCTGGCACAACCGCTCAATGTCAGCGTCAGCTACCCGTGCCTCGAAAGCCCTGACTTCGTGCTTGCCGACAGGAAACGGATCAAGCAGGTATTGATCAACCTGATCTCCAATGCAATCAAGTACAACCGAAAGGGCGGGACGGTGACAGTTGCGTGTCTCCGCGGCACGCCGGATCTTATTCGGATCAGCGTCGTGGACACGGGAGTGGGGCTCACCGAAACAGAACTGGCCGGCCTGTTCCAGTTGTTCAACCGCCTTGGGCAGGACGTGCACAAGGTCAGTGGCACTGGCATCGGTCTCGTCATGGCGAAGCGTCTCACCGAGCTGATGGGCGGCACGGTCGGCGCCGAAAGCACCATGGGGGAGGGGAGCACTTTCTGGATCGAGCTGAAGCGGGCGACAAACCCGATACCTGTCCTGGTGCAGGGTGCCGCGCAGTATCTCGCATCCAGCGCGGGTCGTGACATGAGGAAGACAGTGCTCTACATCGAGGACAATCCCGCCAATCTGATCGTGCTGCAGGAGCTCATGTCGCACCGCCCCGATATCCGGCTGTTAAGCGCGCTGAACGGTATCGACGGGGTTGCCGTGGCGCGCGCCGAGCTACCTGACGCGATACTGCTGGATATGAGGCTGCCGGATGTCCACGGGCTCGATGTCGCCGCGATGCTCGCCGCTAATCCCGAGACCGCGTCCATACCGCTGATTGCCTTTACCGCAAACGCGATGCCGCAGGACATCAGCAAGGCCATGGATGCGGGATTTTTCCACTACCTCACCAAGCCCATCAACGTCGACGAAATGATGCGCACTCTTGATCGCGCACTGGGGCTCACGGCCCTCGATTGCTGAAACCAGCCTGCGCTCGAGGACCCCTTGCAAACCATCGCGGTAAAAGCCTATTTGGCGCGGCCGGTATAACCCTGGGACAGCAGGTCCATGGCAACGACCTGGTTGCGCGCCGTCGGCGTGCCCCAGCCCCCGTAGAACACGATGCCGAACAGCGTGCGCTTGTCGGCGCCGCCGAACGCCACCCCATGCAAACCCTGTGGACCGGGGATGATGCCGAGCACTGCGCCTTCCGGTGAAATGACATTGACCGCGGAGCCCGCCGCCACGTAGATGCGACCTTCGCTATCGACGGCCGAGCCATCGCCGCCACCGCTCAAGGGCGCGAGGTCACGCTGGTTCGTCAGCGAACCGTCGGCCTGCACGTCGAATGCAACGAGCATTGGGCCGTTGGTCACGTACAGCACATCCTCGTCGGGGCTCAGGATGATACCGTTGGCGCCGGTGACTTCATTGCCATACTCGGTGATGAGTCCCTGCGGGTTCGCGTAGAACACGCCGCCGCCTGACACCGCGATATACACGCCGCCTTTGGCATCGGCCGCGATGTCGTTGACGACTCCACCGGTGCAGTCGAAAGGCTCGCCGTTAATCGTGTCGGCAAATACCTTGCGTTCGGGCTCGAGCTGCATGACCCCGGAGTGCATGCCGCGCATGCCGAGGAACAGCGCGCCGGTCTTGCTGCGCGAAACGGCGCCGCCGGTGTTTGTGTCGTCGAAGATGATTTGCGCGAGCGAGGTGGCGGGATCCAGTTGCATGACATTGCTTGCATCCTGGTTGGCAAACAGCAGCGAACCGTTGTCGCCGGCAATCGGACCATCGGCATTGTTGCCCTGCCAGGCCCACACGACACGCCACTCGGCGCCGGCTTCGACGATGCCCGGAATCGTGTCTGCGACAGGCAATGCGGGAGCCGGCGGTTCTTCGGTACTGGCCGGCGCGGCGCCGGCAGGTCCACCGATGCGGAAGGGTGCCGGTGGATTGGCGCACTCGCCCAGTACCTTCGCATAGTCAGCATGCTGCCACACCTGCAGGCTGCTCCCGCGCTCGAATGACGCGGCAGGCGCTTGCGCCAATGCGCTGCTCACAAAGCCGAGGGTGAGCAAGTGAGCCAGTAGCGGTCGTGACAGAGCGTTTATTGTTTTCATCGTTTTCGCCTCTATATAGTCCGTCAGGGTTTCATGCACCCGGACCGGGTGCTATGGTGCCGATAGTGTAATCCCTCCGCTGCAAGTGGTGCTCCCCGATGTTGAATCTTTTGTTTCAGGGCGAATACGCGCTGTTCGCGCTGATCCTGATCGCGATCGTCATTTCGCTAACCTTCCACGAATTCGGTCACGCCGCCGTCGCAAAACTCTACGGCGACGACACCGCGCAGAAAGCGGGCCGGCTGACGCTGAATCCCGCCGCGCACATCGATCCGATGGGCCTGGCAATGGTGGCGCTGATCGGCTTCGGCTACGCGCGGCCGGTACCGACGAATCCCTCGAAGTTCAAATCGCTGTGGGGAGATATGTTCGTGTCGGCGGCCGGCCCGGGCATGAACCTGCTGCTCGCAATCGTGTCGGTGAACGTGTATGCGCTGGGCCTCGTCAACGGCTGGAGCTTCGCGCAGAACGAAGGCGCGCAAACCTTCTTCATGTACTTCGCGCTGATCAACCTGATCCTGATGGTCTTCAACCTGCTGCCGATTGGCTCGCTGGATGGTCATTACATCCTGCCGTACTTCCTGCCGCGGCGCGCGGCGCAGCAATACCGCTACTGGAACGACCTCTACGGCAACCGCGTGCTGTTCGGGTTGATCCTGCTGAGCATCTTCGGCGTACCGGTGTTTAGCACGATCTGGAATTTCGGTCAGTCACTGTTGCCGATAATTACCTTCGTCGGCGCAGCCTGAGCGGACTCTTTCCAGCACTGGTCGAATGCCCAGTGCTGTCCTCATGCCGCTGAGCGCATGCAGCATCCATGTCAGTACAGGGTCGATACAGTCGACCAGTGCCTGATGTACTGAGCCATGCGCTGCTGCGCGGAACTCACCGCAGCTGATGCGCCGGTCGCCATATCGCGCGCCCAGGCGCTATTGCGTCTGGACCAGCTCCGGGCACATCAGTGTCAGCACTTCGGCAGCTATCGTTGGCAGCCCGACCACTGTTGCGTCCTGTCCTGCACCGAGTACCGCGCTGAGCATGTCTTTCGTGATGGCCACCCAGCCACCGGCGGTTGCGTAACTGACGAGAAATTCACCTTCGTCGCGACAATGCAGCAGGTCGCCATGATCCTTTGCGGTGGCCTTGCCCGCGGCCACAAGTTGTGGATCCGACGTCACGATGTACAGCGTCGGCAGTGCCGCCCTGTGGACTGTGTCCGCATCCTCCGCCGGCACGATGAACAGGCGCCCGACGGCTGCAGTCGCATCCGGCGCGGAGGCACGCAGCTGCAATGCGTGTTCGATCCGTGCCCCCATGGTCTCGACGAACTGCTGCGGATACGCGTACTGCTCGACCAGCTCTGGCTTGACGTGCGGCAGATTGCGCCAGCCATTGACCCACGCGCACTTGCCAGCGTCGCCGCCGCGGAACGCATCTTCCATGCTGAACTGCGGCGTGGCCTCGCGCAGCAGGCTCTTGAAGGCGATCAGTTCGAGCAGGTTGGACGCGAAGCCGTACAGCACTCCGTACGGCGAATAGGCGCCGCCGGCGGCGTTCTGCTCACGGCAATCCGCGTAGAGCGGGAGCGCGAGGCGCAGGATCAGCTCCTTGTATTGCCGCAGCGAGGTCATATGCCGCTGGCCCATCGGCGTGTAAACCGCATGCCCCTCCGCATCTACCGTGACGAACAGCTGTTCGATCATCGTGTAGGGCCCGAGCAGATCGAGGCGATTGACGAAGAGCTCCGGATCCGGTGACAGCCCCTGGCAGATGGCGCAAGCAAGCTCGCGCCGCCTGCGCTCATCGCCGCTCTGCAGGCACTGGGCGTAAGCCTCGAGCAGCGTAACGAGCCCTTCCATCAACAGCGCAACATCAAGCGCATTGGACATGCGTGTCAGCAGCACGAGGTCCCTGGCGTCGAGCGCAATGCCGCGTCGTACGCTGAGGTCGCGCAGCTGCGAACGCAGATGTCCCGCACCGGTCTGCACCCAGGCGGCCTGGATTTCGACACGGTCCGCGGCGCTGAGGCTTTCGGCGATCCGCGCCGCGACGGCGAAGTATCCCGCGAGCGAATCCGTCGTCGGGCTCATCGCCACGGGGAACAGCCAGCGGATGTCGCGCACGAGTCCTGGCTGACCAGGCGGGGAGCTGCTCCACAAGAGATTGAGCAACTGCTGCAGTTGCGACAGCCGGGCGCCGGCCGCGTTCGTCGCGTCGTCCCACAGCCGCAGGCACAGCAAGGCGAGACTGCGCACGACATACAGGTTGAACAGCGTGTGCGCGAAATGCAGGCGCCCCTTGTGTCCCGGCCAGCGTGTCTGTCGCCACATGTGAAATGCCCGCAGCATCTGCTCGACCGGATCCACCAGATCATTGCCATGCTGCGCGCGCGGCTTGAAGCCGCTGGCCCAGTGCGCGTGTTCCAGCTGAAGGCGCAGAGTCTGCTGCTCGCGGGTAATGCCCGTGAAGGCATGGAAGCACTCGTTGAATTGCCGCGTCAGCAGCGCAAAGTCCTGCTGGTAGTCGAGGGGCTTCTTCTGGCAGTTCAGCAGGTGGTCGATGCACTCGACGATTTCACTGCGGCGGGCGAGCAGCGCCTGCAGAAATTCGACCTGTGCTGGGAAGAGGGCAGTCATTACAGCTTCTTGGAAATGGGCGTCGGACTCGCATTTTGCAAAAATTCGACTCCGACACCAGTCATTTCAGTCGGGAGGGCGATGCCGGAATGCGCGTCCAACGCCTGTTTTCACGAGGCAAAAAAAACAGGTGCCAGAGCTGAGCCTGGCACCTGCTGTGTGCTGCGATACGCGGAATAGCTTACTGCTGGAATTCCGGTGTCATTTCCTTGCATTCCTGTGCTTCGAAGGGAACGTCCGACAGGTACATGACATCGTAGCTCGCGTAGGGCGCGGCCAGGTAAACCGGATCGGTTACCGAGTATTCACGCTTCAACGCCAGCGGTTCGGTATCGAGCGTGAAGCGTTCGACAATATGCATCTCGGCGCTGCTGCGGGTCGGCGGCGACAGTACGCCTTCAGCGAAGCCGATGGTGTCGACGACCAGCGTGTCGCCTTCCCAGTTGCCGATCGAATGGCCGGCGTAGCTCGGCTCGATGTTGGCCGGATGCTCGGTCATGCCGACATGGATGCGGCGCTTGAAGTTATACAGGCCGTAGGTGATGTCGATGACTTTTTCGCCTTCGGGCGTGGTGGTCTGCGTGAACTGGTTGATCGGCCAGTCAGCGGTCCAGTCGCGGATGATGCTGGTTGGCTTGCAGGCGAACCAGGGATTGTCTTCTGGCGAGCGACCGTTGAAGGCTTTTGCCGCGGCATCGCCAGCGGCGGTGTAGGCCACGGTCGGGCGCGGCGGCTGCGTCGCCTGGATTTCCTGGATGGTGGCTTTACCGGTACGGAAATCTTCCACGCGGCTCTTCGGCACCATCGAACCATTGCCGCCTTCCGGGCCAACGGTCAGGACCAGCTGTTCCACAGCCCAGTCGCCGCTGATGTTCAGCTGGCCATCGGCGAGGCGCGCGGGACGGTTGGAGGTATCGAGCTTGGTCGACGTGAACTGCGCATTGCGATTCACCATCGCGGAATCGCCGATGGCAAAGTTTTCGATATAGCAGGCGCTCGGGTCATCGCGATGCGGGTTGCCTTCGATGCGTACCGTTTCGCCTACCTTGAACATATCAATCGACCAGCCGGCGCGTTTGATTAGTGTCGCGGCGCGCATTTCGCAGCGCATGTGCTGGATGCTGCCGTCAGCATTCGTGACGTCGAGTTCCATGTACGAGTGCGGGTTCACCAGGTTCATCTTGGTAAGCGTGCCGGTCCATTCTTTCTTGATGTCGAGCTGGAACAGGCCGAAACCGTGGTGGGCCTGTGCGGGGATCGTGACGCAGGCAAGGGTTGCAGCGGCAACGGCCGAGCGCAGCAGGTTGGAGGAGATTTGCATGGTGCTTCCTTCTATCTATTTGGAGGGGTGGGCGAAGTATAAAGTGCCACGTTACAGAAACCAGAGCCGGACCAGCAAGTTCGCCGTTTTTGCGCATTTGCACCCGATTGTGTATCAAATCTGGCCTTTCGAACGCGGTTTCGATATACGAAAACGGCAGCCGTGGCACGTTGTTGCAGGAAATCGGTGTCAGAGTCGCATTGACAGGAAGTCGACTCCGACACCGGGATTGTCTAGCGATAAACCGGATCCGACGAAGGCCAGAAGCGCGCGGTCGAGATCGGCAGGCCGACGAAGAAAGCGTTGATGGAATGGATTTGGTTGCCCCAGATCTTGAAGGCTTCGTAGGTCACGAGCGAGTTACCGACACCGTAGGAATTGCCGGTGTGGCCGAAGTTCATCCACAGCAGCACGGTGCCGTTTTCCTCGTCCACCGCGGCCACGCTGGCGACGATGCCAGGATGCACCATGATGTTCTGGCCGTACATGCGTTCGCCGTCGGCCATGATCACGCCATTCTCCACGCGATAAGTCTCGGCCGCGAAGGGCGTACGGCCATCGGTGAAGTTACCGATGCGCAGGCCTTCAGGATAGGTCAGCGCGATGCGGACCATGTTGTCGCGCGACATCTTCTCGCCGGCCGGAATCGGATCATTCATGCCGCGTATTGGCCCGTCGAGTTCCGCCGGCTGGAAGCGCGAGGTCGGCGTGATGCGTTGGATCAGCGTCTCGATGCCACTGATTTCGCTTGCAGCGTCGACATGCAACAGCACCGACAGCAGCACCTGGTTTTCGCCTTCGTTGAACGCCAGGTGCGCCGCGGCGACCTGCTGTTTCACGTCGAGGTAGTCCTGGCGGAATTCCTGTGCGCTGGTGACCGACTGCCACAGTCCTTCGCCAAGCGTGCCGGCCTGGCCATCGACGGTGAACTTGACCGAATCGGCAAGCGGCAGGCGCGTATGGTCATGCGCGACGACTGCATCGACGTACTGCGTCACCAGGTCGGCCAGACAGTCGCGGTTGCATTGCGCGAGGGCTGCGTTCGATACAAGGCTCGATAAGGCAAGGCCACCCATCAGTACGAGGGTCTTCACGGCGCGGCCACTAAGCGGTAACTGCATAGTCTTCTCCAGTGTTTGTTATTGTTGGTCGAAAGGGACCGGGATGATAAACGCATCATCAAAGGGGTCAGAGTAATTTGATCGAAAACCGCATCAACGGGGGCGCAGCAACCAGACCATCTCGTCAGCCGCGGCAAGGCCTTTCAACCCACCGGGCACCGTGTGCACGTCGAGCAGTGCAAGCTGGTAGTTGGCGCCGTAGTGGCGCCACAGTTCCGCTGCCAGGACTGCATGCGGCGGGCCGGGTACCGCGTTCTGATCGTATTCGAAGGTCACCAGTAATTGCGGCGCGACCGCCGTCAAGGTCTGCAGGTGCGCTGCGTAGCGCTCGCGCATGGCCGGCGGCAAGGCCACGAGCGCCGCGCGATCGTAGATTGCCGCGACCGGACCGAGCTGCGCGCCTGCCAACGCGAAGACGTCGCCGACGAATATGTCGAGTGCGGTGGCAGAGTAGCGCGTCATGCCGCCCACGCTCGTCACGACGGGCTCCACCTCGAGCTCGGCGAACAACTGCTGCACCGCCATCTCGTTCAGTTCACAGCCAGCCACGCCGCAACCTTGCTGCAGCAGCCAGGCGATGTCGCGCGTCTTGCCGCACAGCGGCACGAACACGCGGCTGCCGGCCGGCAATGCAAGCGCGTGGAAGTGGGTCCGCAACAGCGGGTTGACCTCGCGCTCGTGCCAGCCGATTTGATTGCTCGCCCAGCGCTCATGCCAGAAGGATGCTTCCATCGTTGTGCCCTCCGTTGTCAGTATATATTCGTCGGTGCTGTGCATTCGCCTGGCATCGATGCTGCCGCTAGCTGTCCAGGACCCGCAGATTAACAACCCGCCATGTCCCAGACCAGTAACTGGTTGTTTGCCGGCATTGCATGATCCACCCGCAAGCGCAGGCCCCGCTGCGCTGCCAGGGCATTGACCCACTCGAAATCGCGCACGCCACTGCGCAGATCGCGCGCCTTCAGCCGCTGATCGAACTGCGCGTTGCTCGGCGTCGTGAACTCGCCGCCATACTTGAACGGTCCATAGACGCACACTCGGCCACCCGGCCGCAGCACGCGCTGCACGCCACGGAATAAATCTTCGACATGCATTTCCGACATGATGTGCAGCGTGTTCGCCGTGAAGATGCCATCGAGCTGGGAGACGGGCCAGGGCTGCTGCGCCACGTCGAGCGCCAGCGGCGTGGCGATGTTGGCCAGGCTGCAATCGGCGAGACCCGCGTGCACGGTTTCCAGATTCGCCGCGATGTCGCTGGGCAACCAGGATACGTCGGGCAGCGCGCGCGCGAAGTGCGTGACATGCTGCGCTGTGCCCGAGCCGATTTCCAGCACGCGGCTGCGCGGCGCGAACTCGGCGCGGATGATGTCGAGGATGTGCTGCTTGTTGTTTTCGCAGGCCTGGCTGAAGGGTTTGGTCATGGCATTGCACGGCTGCTGGCTATTGTGGGAGGGCTCAAGCCCTTGCTCCTGTGGATTTGTGTCGTGCCCGCCGGCTTTCGATCGCGCCGGTATGCGTGGTCCTGGACGAGCTCACAGGCGGCTATTTTTCGAGCGGGCTCACGATTTCGAATGCGCTGCGGGCGGAACTGTGGGCTCCGCACTGACCATGAGTTTCGCCCAGCCCTCGTGCCCGAGGCGGCGCAGCGCCGCAACGTTGCCCTCGAATATGGTCGCCGCTTCCGGAAACGCGGCAAGGCCGCGTGTGATGCTTGCCTCGCGTAGCAGGTGCAGCATGGGGTAGGGCGAACGGTTGGTGTAATTGTCGATAGCATCCGGTGCGGTGCCCGCGAACTGGTAATGGGGATGGAAACTGGCGATCTGGAATTCATCCCTCAGGTCGAGAGCGGCCAGGGCCGCATTGGCCTGGCCGAGAAAATAGTTGTACTCGAAAAAATCGTTGAGCACGCCCGGGTGAATCAGCAGTGTCGTTTCGATGTCCGCCGCCGGGCTTTCCACCAGCAAGCCGAGTTCGCGGACGAGGTCCTCGCGCAAGTCTTCCGCATCGGCCGCCGCGCTGACCACGAAACGTATCTGCCTGCGTGTATACACCGCCTTCGCAAAGGGGCAGAGATTCAGGCCAATGACGGCGCGCTCGAGCCACTGCGTGGTGGCGGCGATGACGTGTGTGTGCTGGGGACTAGTGATGTGACCTCCAATGCTGCCAGCAGGGCCGGGTGCCGGCTCATGCGGCGCATGTACCTGTTTCGCGACCATCGACTCTGCCACCGATTGGGTGCGCATAGTAGTTAAATTCGACTTCGACACCTGTTTCCCAATGCGGAGACTGGCTTTATGCTCGCGCATGAGACTCTTACCGCAACAGGTGGCACCCACATGAAAACACTTGCTTCCATCGCCCTGCTGGCGCTCGCCGCGGGTATTGCTACTACGACGGCCGCGCAGCAAGCGGACGCGGCTGCAACCGCGCGCTCCGCGTTCCCGATGACGGCGCAGGGCGCGGCCGACTTCATCGCCGCCGCGGAGCAGGACCTCTTCGACTTTTCGCTCGAAGCCGCGCGCGTCGCGTGGATCAACGCAACCTACATCACCGAAGACACCGACGCGCTCAATGCACGCTACGGCACGATCGGCACCGAGAAGATGGTCGACTACGCGCTCGATGCAGCGCGCTATGCCGAAGTGCCTGGCCTCGATGCGGTGATCGCGCGCAAGCTCGATATCCTGCGCAATGGCATCGTGCTGCCCGCGCCGACGTCCCCGGGCGCGGCCGAAGAACTCAACCTGATCGCCACGGATCTCGCCTCGCAATATGCCATGGGGAAGGGCACCTTGCGCGGCGCGCCGATCGTCGGCTCAGATATCGAAGCCGAGATGGGCGAGCTCGATCACACGCCGGCCGAGTACGCCGAGATGTGGACCAGCTGGCACGACAACGTAGGCGCGCCGATGAAAGACGACTATGCGCGCATGGTCGCTATCGCTAATGAAGGCGCGCGCGAACTGGGCTTTGTCGACACCGGCGCAATGTGGCGTTCGAACTATGACATGCCGGCCGATGACTTCGCCGCACTGACCGATCGCATCTGGGAAGACATGAAGCCCTTCTACCTCGCGCTGCACACCTACGTGCGCACGCGGCTGAATGCCAAATACGGCGACGTGGTGCAGCCGGCTGCGGGCCCGATCCGCGCCGATCTGCTCGGCAACATGTGGGCGCAGGACTGGACCGGCATCTATCCGCTGGTTGCGCCCGACGGGGCAGGTGACATCGGTTACGACCTGACGCAGCTGATCGAAGCCAAAGGCCTCAGCGAGATCGATATGGTGAAGGCCGGCGAAAACTTCTTCTCGTCGCTGGGCTTCGCGCCGCTGCCCGAAAGCTTCTGGCAGCGCTCGCTGTTCCTCAAGCCCGCCGATCGCGAAGTGCAGTGCCACGCCAGTGCCTGGGATGTCGATAACAGGGACGACCTGCGCATCAAGATGTGCATCAAACGTAATGCGGCGGACTTCGCCACGATCCACCACGAGCTCGGCCACAACTACTACCAGCGAGCCTACAAGGACCAGAGCTACCTGCATCTCAACGGCGCCAACGATGGTTTCCACGAAGCCATCGGCGACATGGTGGCACTGTCGATAACGCCGGAATACCTCGTGCAGATCGGCTTGCTCGAGCGCGCGCGCGTGCCGAGCGCCGACAAGGACATCGGCCTGCTGTTGCGCCAGGCGCTCGACAAGGTCGCGTTCCTGCCCTTCGGCCTGCTCGTCGACAAATGGCGCTGGGGCGTGTTCGATGGTTCGATTCCGCCCGCGCAATACAACGGCGCCTGGAACGAGCTGCGCCGCGAGTACCAGGGCATCGTGCCGCCAGGCGAACGTCCGGTGGATGCCTTCGACCCCGGCGCCAAATACCACATCCCCGGCAACACGCCCTACATGCGCTACTTCCTCGCCGACGTCCTGCAGTTCCAGTTCTTCAAGGCCGCCTGTGATGAAGCGGGCTGGACCGGTCCGCTGCATCGCTGCAGCTTTTATGGCAATGCCGAGGTGGGGGAGAAGTTCAATGCCATGCTCGAACTCGGCGCCAGCCAGCCCTGGCCCGACGCGCTCGAAGTCTTCACCGGCAGTCGCGAGATGAGTGGCACAGCGATGGCGGAATATTTTGCGCCCCTGAAAGCCTGGCTCGATGAGCAGAATGCAGGCCAGGCCAGCGGGTGGTGAACCGGGGCAGGGCCCGCGACATGTAAATCATCGCGCCGACCTGCTCACGATTGGAATGATCGCTGCTATCATCGGCCCCGGATCGTTCCAACCATAACTACAACAAACAGGAATGCTTATGTCTGTCAGTTTCAGTGAAGTCATGTCGCGTCTGCCCTTGCGTCCGTTCTCGGTGCTGACTTTCGTCATCTGTATGATCGTGCTGGTCGCCGATGGCGTGGACGCGCAATTGCTCGGTATCGCGATCCCGGTGATGCTCGATGATCTCGGCACCACACGCGCCGCCATGGGCTGGGCCACAGGCGCAACGCTGGTGGGCTTCGGTCTCGGCTCCTGGTCGGGCGGCTGGCTGGGTGACCGCATTGGCCGGCCCTGGTCGCTGGCGCTGGCGGCGGCCATCTTCTCGCTCGGTACGATCGCGGCGAGTACTTCCGACAACGTGACTCAGATGGCCATCTGGCGTCTGCTCGGCGGCCTCGGCTTCGGCGCCGCCTACTCCAACGCGATTGCGCTGGCCGGCGAATGGCTGCCGGAACGCTGGCGCTCGGTTGCCGTCACGACGATCTCGGTCGGCACTCCGGCTGGCGGCCTCATCGCCGCGCGCTATGCACCGGGCCTCATCGAACAGTATGCCTGGCAGGGCACCTTTGTGTTCTTTGGTATCGCCACGCTGATCCTGTGTCTGGTGCTCGTCATTGCCTTCCTGCGCGACAGTCCGTCCTTCCTGCTGGCGCGCGGCAAAAAGGCCGAGGCGGAAAAGTCCCTGCGCAAACTCACCGACGAGAAAATCGATCTCGCGCTGGAACGCCATGCCGGCGACACCGCCGCGGGCTCCGTTGGCGTGTTCGACCGCAGCAACCTGCGCATGAACATTGGTGTCAGCATTACCTTTACCTCGGTCGCGCTGGTGGCCTACGGCATCCTCACATGGACCACGACGATGCTGACGGCGCAGGGCTTTACCTTCGAGCAGGCAGCCTTCGCGGTGCAAATCGCCGGCTGGACCTCGATCGCCGCTTCCGTAGCCGTGGGCATGTTGATCCAGCGCTTTGGTTCGCGCGTGATGGTGCTGTTGATCAGCATCACGCTGTTCTTCGCGCTGCTCGCGCTCGGCTGGAAGGTCAATACGCTGTCGGATATTCCTACTGCCAGCGAAGTGAGCACGGTGACCTGGCTGGTCGGGCTGGCCGCCGCCATTTTTAGCGCCGGTGTCGCCAGCAACTACGCGATCATGACGCAGGGCTATCCGATCTCGTGCCGCTCCGCCGGCATCGGTTTCGGCATCTTCATGGCGCGCATCGGTGCGGTCGCGTCGACCAGTCTTGGTGGCTGGTTGCTCGACCTCGGCACGAATGTCTTCTTCGGGGTGCTATGCGTTGCCGCGGTGCTGGTGGCGACGGCAGCGTTTGTCATCGACGTTGACAAGCATGTGCCGCCGGCGAAGGTCAGAGCCGCGGCCTGAGCCTGCAACATCGTCGCAGTACAACCGGTGTCAGGGCCGCCCGGCGCTGACACCATTGCGAGCTTATTCGGGCACGTGCGCGCGATAGCGCGCCGCGGCGTTTGGATCGCAGGCCTCCGACGCAGGCGAAAACTCGAGATCGGGGCGGTGGTCCCACTGCATCGCCAGCGAGGCCGGCTCCGTGAGATACACCGGATCCTCCACCGTAATTTCATAGCGCAGGCGCGTACGCTCATCCGATAGCGTCAGCCTCTCTACCGTATGCTTCCCCGCGCTCGACGGTACGCTGCCGCCGAGGCCCGACGAGTTCGGTGCGAAAGCGATCGTATCGATCACCAGCGTATCGCCTTCCCATTTGCCAACCGAGTGGCCATGCAGCGAGGGCTGCACGTCGGCCGGGTGTTCGGCATTCATGTGGATCGTGCGCAGGACATGGTCGCCGGAATTGTCGAAGTGCATGATGACTTCGTTGGTGCCAATCTCGATCGTGCGCATTTCATCGAGCACGGCCAGGAAGGGAATCGGTTCGACCAGGCAGAGTCCGTCGTCGACGAGGTTCGCCTGCGCCGCGCGCCCTTCTGGCGTAACCGGCCAGCGCGCCATCGCCCCGAAGCCGGCGCCGAGGGCCTGCCGCGACGGCGCCCAGCGGCCCGCGAGACTTTCCGCCGGTGTCAGCTCCAGCGTGCGCAGGCTTGCCGTATAGAAAGGATGGATCTCGCCGTCCTGGGTCGTGACGTCGAGTATCCGCACCTGCTTGCCCCAGCCGCCGCGGTTGGGGTTCACGCGCACGACCACCGGCGTCCCCGGTTGCAGTGCTTCGCGCCGCAGGCCGTCGACAAGCGCCTGCGTAATTGCAAGACCTTCGCCCTCCACCTGCGCCGGCTTGCCGTCGGGACCAATGGTGTCGACGATCAGGTACATGTGCGGATTCACCCAGTCGAAGCGCGCAACGGTGCCTTCGAGCAGCATCTCCTGCGAGGTATCGAACATGGCCTGGCTGTGGTGGCCTGCAGCAGTTGCGCTGACAAGCGCGGTCACGGCGAAGCTGCAAAGTGCGCTAAGGGAACCTTTCATGCTGGAACTCCTGTTTGTGATGTTGTTGTGAGGAATGCGTGATTTCTTGTTTAGCGAACTGCTGCGATAAACCTGCGCCAGCGTCGCATAGGGGGCGATATGGCCCGTCGGATCCGTCCCCCGTGCGGCCTGATCTTATCCGCAATTGCCATTGGGCTGAAACAAAGGATAGCTGGACCGTGGTTCTCGCCTGCAAACCAGCCATGGACCTTCCCGATTTGCAGTTCGCTAACAAGGCGAACCCCCGGGGCAGGGCAAAAAAAGCAAGGCAGGGACCGAAAAAGACAGGCAAGGCAGGTAGAGGGCACCTGCGCCCATCGTGAGCGCAGGATGCGAGTGATGCGGGGCTTTATGATGAAGCGATTTGTCGCCACGACATTTGACGACGTCCTGCCGTCACAAGATTTGTTACCGCGGCTTGTTACCGCCACCCTTTGTTACAAGGACTTCAGGTACTCCACGAGATCTGCCTGCTGGGATGCAGTCAGGCCGAGTGAGAAGTGCGAGTTGTAATGCTGCACCACGTCGTTCAGCGTCGCCGCGCTGCCGTCATGGAAATACGGTGCATGCTGCCACAGCGCACGCAAGGGCGTGGTTCGGTAATTCCCGGTAGCGCTACGTTCCGCCGTCAGCGGTTCCATGCCGACTTCCTCCGCGCTGTGCAGCCGCAGGCCGGCGTCGGTGAATCGTGGTCCCGAGTGACAGCTTGCGCAGTTGCCGGGACCAGTGAATACGAGCTGGCCGCGCGCGGCTGCGGCGGTATCGTAACTGCCCTGTGGCGGCGGCGGTGCCGGTATCGAGACCTGGTACGCGAACAGCGCGGGCAAGCGCGCCGTCAACATATCCGGGCGCCGGTTAACCGCGATACCGAGGCGCGGGTCGAAGAAGGGGCCCTTGGCGCCCATCTGGGTCACGGCCACGTAGGAGTTCCAGTACGAAATCGGGCCATCGCCGGTGTAGGTTTCCAGCGGCACCCCGTCGAGCCCATAGATCGGCGGAATGAGTACCGGATGGTTGATGCCATCCTGGTTAAAGCGCGGATCATAGAAGCCCGGCCCCCAGGACTTCAGTACCGCTTGCGATTGCGCATCGGCGAAAGCCGGCGACAGGGCCAGGATGGCGCCTGGGTCGAGATCGCGGTTGGCGTAGCCATCGAGGCGCCGGCCGATGCCTTCCATCACGCTGTCGTCGACATCGGAATGGCACAGGGCGCAGGTTGCGCCAACCTTGACGAGCTTGCCATCGACTACGGTGCCATGCAGCCCCACGACCGCGTTCATGCCGAGCAGTGCAACCGTCGTCGCGGGATCGTTCAGGTCGACTGTACCCAGTATCCCCGGTGGCAAAGCCTCCGCATCGACCTTGAGGCCGACGGATAGCGCGGTCATTGGCGACACCTGCGTCGAGATCACATCGTGTGTTTCAAGGTGTCGGTCCACAGTTGCTCATCGCCGAAGGTGACGTGCCGGAAAATCTTCTTGCCGCTTTCGGTGACGCTTGCAACCGCAAACAGGAAGGGCGTTGAACCTTCCACGAGATCCATTTCGGCGCTGATCGTCTCCAGCACGTTTCCGCCCTGCACGAGGTCCACCGCGGGTAGCGTGACCAGGCCTTGCTGGCGATTGAAAGTGGCCGCGCCGGTCGCGGTATTGGTAGTGATGGCGGCGTTGCGCAGTTCAAAGGCCGCGCCAGTGGGGCTCGTCGCTAGCGGTACCAGCGCCAGTGTCGCCGCGAAGCTCTGGTTGCCAGCCTGGACGACAGGCAGGGTCAGTATTCCGGTATCGATATTGAACGATGCACTTGCCGTGGCCTCGGCGGCTATCAGTGGCAGGCCGGGCATGCATTGCAGGCCAATGCTGGTCAGCATGGCCGTTACGCATTTTCTCGTGTTCATATTGTTTCCTCTCGATGGTGGTTTGAATGCGCCCTGTCTGGGCTTCGACTCCTGTTGAGGCTGGCCGCGTTGCGGCAGTGACATGAAAAATTTTGCGGGCAGCGTGTA
This sequence comes from Pseudomonadota bacterium, assembly GCA_041178065.1. Taxonomy (GTDB): domain Bacteria; phylum Pseudomonadota; class Gammaproteobacteria; order Pseudomonadales; family Pseudohongiellaceae; genus CAILUG01. The sequence continues at coordinate 37,860 of JBEGWB010000004.1, forward strand.
TGCGAACAGCAAACCTGAATATTTACCGTGCGTTCATGTTCGGCATCAATTGGAGTGTTGGTGTCGCTGGGGCGTTCCCATTCGAGCAAAAAATAATTCAGGGAGCTGGCGAAAAGTATCGCGGCAGAGCTGGCGCTGCTGCTGCAGCGGCGCTACTGCGGCGAGCCAGATGTATGCGGAAGCTGCTAACTGTCCTGCTTGCGTAGCTGCTCAAGAGTGCGCGCAGTCATCGCTACGCAATCGCCACCGGCAAATGGAAAGGTTCCAGACAGTACATTCCGTATCTCCGGCGACAGGTCGGCGCGAAGTTTGCGACAGGCGCGCAGTCAGCGGGTTTTCACCGTGGCTTCCGGAATGCCGAGGGCCTGCGCCACCTCGGCAACGCTCAGTTGCTCGATTTCACGCAGCACGAACACCATCCGGAAGCGTATCGGCAGCCGCGCGATAGCTTCCTCCAGCAAGCGCCGCAGCTGTTCGCGCGCCATGACATGGTCGGGCTCGGTACTACTCAAGGATCCGCTCATAAGCTTGTCCCGATACTCCTGAAGAACGACGACGGAGTCAGCGTCGAATATTTTCTGCCGGCGCAGCCTGGCGCGCCGTAGCGCGAGCGCCTCGTTGATTGCGATGCGCGTGAGCCAGGTCGACAGTGATGAGCGCCCCTCGAATTTGTCTATCGCCTGCCAGGCACGCAGATACGCGGTCTGCACGACATCCTCGGCTTCGCCGCGATTGCGGACGATGCTCCATGCGGCACGGAACAGGCGCTGGTTGTTGCGCGTGGCAATGATCTGCACGGCGCCGGGATCGCGCGTGGCAAACAGCTTAGCCAGTGTAGTGTCGTCGAGAACCTCGTAGTCCACTTGTGCCTCTTTCTTCATCGTGTCTCCTGCTCATCGGTTCATGCCGCACGCACGAGCAAGCAGCCGCGGCTGCTGGCTTCAGGGCCTATCATGTGCCTTGGATGATCGGGGAAAGCCGGAGGTTCCCGGCAAATGACGATCGGGCTCACGGTACGACGGATCGGTGGTGCGTGAGCGGCACGCAGCACGGGCCACTTACCCGGATGCGGCCGTCGTGGTTGCCGACCTGCGCGTTATGCGGGTTTACCGTTGCGCAGTGCTTGAAATGCAAAGCAATTTGCTCGAAATTCCACACCACCGTCGAGTCAATGAGCCCCGCCAGTGAAAAGTTTCCTGCTATGCCTGCTTTCGATGACAGTGCTCTGTGCACCCGCCCGGGCCGCAGAGGGTGATACGCGCTGGCACGTTGTGCTTGCCGCCGTGGGCAATGAGCAAAACGTGTTTGATAACTTCATCAGTGATTTCGGCGCGACGCTGAAGAACAGGGCCGACATCGCCTCGTTCACTGAACTGCATGCCAGCGTCGACGAGCGCTGGCAACCGAGCGGAATGCGCGCGCTGGAGCGTTCGCTGACCGGTTTGAAGCCGCAGCAGGGCGAGGGTTGCCTGATCTACCTGACGGGCCACGGCGCGCCTGAAGGACTCGCACTGTCGGCGGAGACGCCGATGATGTTCGTGCGCCCGACGCGCATGGAGTCGATGCTGAACGGCTGTGCTCCACGGCCGACCGTGCTCGTGGTCTCCGCCTGCTTCAGCGGCGTTTACATGCGTCCGGGAATCACGCGGCCCGAGCGTATCGTCATGACGGCGAGTGCCGCCGACCTGACCTCGTTCGGGTGCTCGAACAACAATCGTTACACCTTCTTCGACCAGTGTTTCCTCGACGCCTGGCCGCGCCACGAACAGTGGGGGATGCTGGCTGACGAAGTCGAACGCTGCGTGCGCGAGACAGAACGCAGTGGCGGCTTTCCCTCATCGAAGCCGCAGTTGTTCTTCGGCCAGGGGCTACGCGAGCTGGCGCTGCCCTCGCCGCAGGCCCAGTGAGGCGCAGGTACGCGAAGCTCATCACTGCATGTGCGGTGCCTGGATAGCGCGGACTCGACGCTTTATTGCGATATCACGCGCAAATTTGTGATCACCTGAAAACGCGCCGGGACATCCCCGATATATATGTAGCTGCCGGTCAGGCAGGATCGTAACTCGATCGTAATCCGCCACCTGGGAATCAGCCACCGGATGCAACAGCCACAATCAGCCGTTCGGCGCAAACTGGAAGGCTTGCGATATTTGTATCGACACGGCGGGGCGGGCGGTGTCCTGTTTTCCATCTTCTATGAGTTGGTAAATCGCGTCACGCGGCTCGTGGTATTGCGGCCGGCCATACTCGAAACGGCGGCGCTGCTTGAAGCCCATCTGGGGAAACTCGACGCTTACCGCCATGGTCTATGCAGCCCCGCCGAGCTTCTGCCCTTCGTCGACGACGTTGATATCGATCTCAGCCGCGACTTCCTCGACTACGCGAGCGCCCAGGGCGATTCCTGCTACGCTATTTTCGACGGCGACATGCTGGTCAGTTACTGCTGGAACTCGACCCAGCCCACGCTGATCGAAGGGGACCTGTACATGGGCTTCCGCAAGGGCTACAGCTACCGTTACAAGGAATTCACGCGCCCCAGCCACCGCGGCCGTCGCCTGAGCTCTTACAACCACGCTGAATCGCTCCGGCTCTGTGCCGCCTCGAGCATGCGCGGCTTTGCCGGGTACGTCGAAGTGAACAACTACGTGTCATACCGGATGCTGCAACGCACGCAGCATCTGTTCCCCGGGTTC
>JBEGWB010000005.1:0-12807 GCA_041178065.1 Pseudomonadota bacterium
CCAGGTCGGGTGCCGCATTGTTCTTGTCAGTGCTGCTCACGGATTGCTCCTTTTGTATCGGGTATAAAAAAACCCGCCTTGGGGCGGGTTTTTCGGCTTGTCAGTCATTTTGCGTGTGAACTCAGGCCTTCAACCCACCTTGCGGTGTCGAATAATAAAATAAGCGTAAAAGGCGATGGATTTCATGGGCGCAAGGATAGCCGCTGGACGGGGGCGGGATCAAGCCGGGATTGTTGAAACCGCGCTGCTTTATCGGATGATAGCCCCTCCCCAGGCCGGCGGCAGGGTAATCCCGCGTGCCTGCCCCCTTGCGACTAATGCCCCCCATAAGGAGCGGGATGTTGAAGCCTGTTCCTGTGATAATTCGGCATCCGCACACCTGGCTCAACGTGAATGGAGCGCAGCATGTCCCACCAGATCTGGCTCGCCTACGCCGCCGCGGTCTTTGTCATCTCCGGCACGCCCGGCCCCAACATGCTGCTCTCGATGACCCATGGTATCCACCACGGCCTGCGTCGCACAGTCAGCACGATGCTTGGCTTGCTGAGCGGCGTGGCCGCGATCCTGACGATTTCGCTTGCCGGCCTCGGTGCCGTCCTGCTCGCCTCGAGCCTTGCTTTTGAAGCGCTGAAATACGCCGGAGCTGTATACCTCATCTACCTTGGTATAAAAATCTGGCGCAACGCCGCGCGTGGTATCGAGATCAAAGGCCGCTCAGCCGCGCAAAGCGGCTGGGCACGATTTCGAATGGGTGTGCTGGTTGCGCTATCGAATCCAAAGGCAATCCTTTTTGGTGTTGCCTTCTTTCCGCAGTTCATCGATCACACCCAGCCGATGGCAGCGCAGGCCGGCATCCTGCTGCTGACATTTCTCGTGATAGAAACCAGTTGGTTGTGCGTTTACGCCAGTGGCGGCGCGAGTCTCGCTAACTGGTTGCGCGGTGGCCAGCGCATGGACTGGTTCAACCGCGCGTCCGGCTCTGCATTTATTGGTGCTGGTCTCATGCTGGGTGGGTTTCGCCGCTGATGCATTGTGGCGATGAGCTCATGGTGAATCAGTTCAAAATGAGTCCAAGCTCCTTTTGCCTCCGCTTGCTGAGCCCACTTCCCACGATGCGGTGAGACTGCTGGATGAAGTACTGCAGATCCGGGTCCGACAAACCCGGCTTCGCGTAGTGCTGTATCCACTTCATACCGCGCGCTGCGAGATAGGGAGCGGGGCGACAGCCGGGGCGGTCGCGCAGGATTTCGTAATCCAGTTCTGAAACCTTGAAGGTGATGCCGGTGAGGCCTTTATCATTCCAGCCGCCAATCGCGAACACCTTGGCGCCGACTTTCCACACATGCGCGCCGCCCCATTGGCAAACATAGGTCGTCGCCGTGAGGGACTTGCAGAATGCATCGTATTGGTCGTAAGTCATGTGCGAGTCGCGCTCCTGTTACTGCTGGCTCCGTACCCTGCAGTCCTGTGAATGGCCATCCGAAGTGGGTATAGTCGGGAGCAACCGGTTTCATAATAATAGAGCCAATTAGATCAAGGGGAACTCGACCACATGCATCTCTTCAAACCACTCGTGCTGGCCCTGGTCGCCTTGCTGCCGCTCGCCGCGAGCGCCCAGGAAGGCTACCCCCTCGACGGCACCTGGCGCGGCGAATGGGGTCAGGCCGGCGCAGAGCAAACCCTCGCCGTCGTCGTCATGGAATGGGATGGCACGACGATCAATGGTCGCATCAACCCCGGCCGCAACACGATCAACTTCACGAGCGCGTCATTGAATCCCGGCGACTGGACCCTGCACATCGAAGCGCAGACGCGCGAAGGCGAGCCGATCGTCATCGACGCCGTGCTCGAGGATATCGGTTCGTATCACCGGACGCTGACGGGCACCTGGACCAGCGGTGGAGTCGAGAACCAGCTTGTGTTGACGCGGGAATGAGGGAAGGGGATTCAATGCGAGAATTTACGATGCAAAAGTTCACGACAACAGTGTCCGCGCTGGGTTTGCTGCTCTTGCTCGGCGCCTGCGGTGGTTCCGATGACCCCGCGCCCGTCAGCGCTGCCGAAGCCGATGCAACGGAAGCTGCCGAGCCCGCTGCCGCAGCGACGCCGCGTTACGACGACGGCACCGTGCGCTTCGACCGTATGCCGGGCGAACTGGGCTACTGGGCAAATCCGAGCCAGCACTCGCTGATCGAAAAAGGCGTTACTGTGCAGATGGACGACAAGGGCATGCTCGCCAACATTGATGATGCATCCAAAGTGGCGCCATTCATGGACTGGTCGCTAGCCCTGTACAGGTATCGCCAGGCAAATGGCCTGAAAGACGATCCCGTCAACGTTTGCATCTCGCCGGCAGGTCCGCGGCATCTGCAGGATCCGATGGGCTTCCGCATCCTCCAGGACCGCAATCTCGATCGCGTCTACGTGTTGTTCGGTGGCGGCAATCGCAACTGGCGTCATATCAACATGGACGGCCGCGCTGCGCCTAACCTCGATGAAGTGCAGAGCACTTTCTTTGGTTACTCGAATGGCAGCTGGGATGGCGACACGCTAGTCGTCGAGTCGAGCGGTTTCAACGATCGCTTCTGGTTCAGCAACGGCGGCTTGCCCCATACACCGGCCCTGAAACTGACGGAGCGCTTCACGCGCCAGGACCACGACACGCTGGTATACAGCGTGACGATCGATGACCCGCGCACCTACACGCGGCCCTGGGTTGCCGAATGGACGCTCGACTGGGTGCCTGGCGATATCGATGAGAGTTTCTGTGAGAAGGGCCGCCCCCTGGCCGCACCGGTGCAGCAGCCGGCCGCGTCGGTTCAGTAAGGGTAAAGCAGTAAAAGAGAACACTGGATACCCGGCCCCGCATTCGCGGGGACAGGCCCTGAAAAGCCGCGGGAGTGACGACCAAGTCATTCAGAAGAGGAGAGCACTTGTGAAAAACGCAATGTTGAAAGTAGTGGGTACCGTGGTCTGCCTGTGGGCAGCGGCTACCGCGGCGCTGGCACATCATTCCTTTGCCGCCCAGTACGACGGCAACAAAGTGGTATCGCTGCGCGGCTGGGTCACGAAGGTCGAGTGGTCGAACCCGCATGTGTACTTCTATATCGATGTCGAGAACGAGAAAGGCGAGATCGAGAACTGGGGCATCGAGATGGGCCCGCCGCACATGCTGCAGGACGCCGGCTGGAAACGTAACTCGATGACGGTCGGCGACGAGCTGCTGGTTGAAGCCACTCGCGCACGCGACGGAAGCACGACCGCAAACGCGCGCAGCGTAACGCTCGCAGCGACCGGTGAAGTACTCGGCGCGGCTTCCAGCGAGCAGCAAACGCTGACTGGCGGCGGCAACCGCGGTCAGTAAGAGGTTCACCGAGATCCCGTGTAAAGGCGCGATCCAGGCTGGATTGGCGCCCCCGGGACTGACGCAAGCATATATATAGTAGTAAGAGCTGGAGGGGAGTGATGAAAAGCCTGAACAAACTGGCGCTGGTGGCTGCAATTTTTGTGGCGAATCTGGCGAGCGCGCAGCAGCCGCCTGCTGCCGCAGAACCCGATACGCGCGTCATTCCGCGCAATGAGTTCGGGCACATCAGCTTTGCCGGCACGCAGGAAAATCCGGGCAACTGGAATGGCCTCGGCGGCTCGCTCGCCACGCGTAATGCTAACCAGCGCGGCAACCTTCCGGAAAACCTGCCGTACGACCAGGTGCCATTCCAGGACTGGGCGCGTGAGTTGCACGCCCAGCGCGCCAGTGATGGTGGCGCCAACGATCCGCATACGCGCTGCAAACCCTCCGGCGGCGCGCGCATGTTCCACACGCCATACGGCATGGAAATCCTCGACGTCGGCGACACCGTGTTCATCATGGGCGTTGGTTCGCCGCATTCGTGGCGCCAGATTTTCATGGATGGCCGCGAGCATCCGGCCGATCTCGAACCCGGCTTCTATGGGCACTCGGTTGGCCACTGGGAAGGCGATACGCTGGTCGTCGACACGGTCGGCTTCCTCGGTGACGAACATTTCTGGATCAGCCGCGATGGCTTCCCGCATACCGAGCAGCTGCACACGATCGAACGCTTTTCGCGTCCCGACTTCGACACGCTGCGCTTCGAAATGACCGTCGACGATCCTGGTGCCTATACCCAGCCCTGGACTGGCGGCTGGTTTCTTACCTTCGGCGAAGGCAACGAGCTTTTCGACTACCTCTGCCAGGAAAACAATCTCGACGCAGAGCGTCTGGTCGGCACCGACCAGTAAGTGCCTTACCCCAGCCCCGCGACCGGGGCTGATTTCACCTGTCCGCTTTCGGCTATTTACCCGATTTATATCTTGCGGCGCGCCGGGCCTGATATTTGCAAGGCTCGGCTTGCTGTTTCCTGAGGCATTCTCCTGTCGCGCAAAGCCGGTTACTCTCGTGGCCAGTGCGCTGTTGTGAGGCATTCCAGGCACAGCAATGGGGCGCCCCTCCGGCGCCAAACTACCAAATTAAGGCAGGCGTCGTCGGTGGTAAGCACATCTCCCCACAGTACTCTTGATCAGCACAAGCTCGACCGTTTGCTGCATTCCTACGGCATCGCGTCAGAATTTATCGAGTTCTCCGGCAATGTTGCACGCATCCCGCTCGAGCACAGGCTGAACATCCTGCGCGTCATGGGCATTAGCGTCGAGAGTCCGGAGCATCTCGACCACTTGCTTGGCGAGCGCGAAAGCGCGGATTTCATTCGCTGCATTCCACGCGTGATCGTGCTGGCGGAAGGGGAGGCAGTCTGCGCGCTGACGCTGGACATTACGGCCGAGGGTGTCGTGCCAGCCGGTAAAATTTACTGGAAGGTATTTCTTGAAGGTGGTGGCGAAGTAACGGGCGACTGTGAACCTGCGACACTCCCGCTGATCTCGAGCCATGACCACGGTGTGCGCTTCTTCGAACGGCGCCAGCTCGATCTGCCTCCACTCCCCCTGGGCTATCACCATGCCGAGTTCAGCGACGGCCAACAGGTCCAGGAAACCCTGTTGATCGTGGCGCCGCGCGCCACCTGGCAGCCCGACTGTTTGAATAAGAAAGTCTGGGGACTGTCGGCCCAGCTCTACAGCCTGCGCTCTCCGGACAACTGGGGCATGGGCGACTTCAATGACCTGCTGCAACTGCTCGCGCGCGCGGCTGAATTCAAGGCGGCCTTCGTGTTAGTGAATCCCTTGCATGCGCTTGACATGCGCTACCCGGACAACGCCAGCCCTTACAGCCCGAACGACAGGCGTTACCTGAACGCGTTATACGTCGCGCCCGCGCTGTGCGCCGAGTTTGCCGCGCCCGCGGTGCAGCAGCGTTTCACCAGCAATGAATTCCAGCTGGCGCTCGAACGGGCGCGTGCGGCGGACAATGTCGACTACAAGAGCGTACACATGCTGAAGCTCGACATCTTCACGCACATGTATCGCGCGTTTTGTGCTGGCTCCGCCTGCGACGGTTCGACTGGCGCCGAAGTCGCTACTGATTCCGGTGCTGCCCGCTTCCGTAAATTCGTTGGTGGAGGCGGCACGGCGCTGCATGAATTCGCGGGGCATCAGGCAGAATTGTTTACGCGGGATGCCGGTATTCTCGGCGAACCCGAATTTCACCTGTACCTCCAGTGGCTTGCGCAGGAGCAACTCGATGCCTGTCAGCGCGCTGCGCTACAGTCCGGCATGGCGCTCGGACTCATACGCGATCTGGCGGTAGGCAGCAGCGTCGACGGCTGCGAAGTCATCGGCAACCCCGGTCTGTTCTGCGCGCACGCGCGCATCGGTGCGCCGCCAGACAACTTCAATCCCGATGGCCAGAACTGGGGATTACCGCCGCTGTTGCCGGAACAGTTGCTGAATACGCGCTTCGCGCATTTCATCGCGCTGGTGCACGCCAACATGCAGTCGTGTGGTGCGCTCCGCATCGACCATGTCATGTCGCTAATGCGTTTGTGGTGGTGCCCCGATGACGGCAGCAACGCCTCGGGGGCCTATGTGCATTACCCGGTCGACGCCATGTTTGCGATCCTGCGGCTCGAGAGCGTGCGCAACCGCTGCGTCGTCATCGGCGAGGACCTTGGCGTGGTGCCGCCGCAGATACGGCGCTACCTCGACGAAGGCAAGCTGTACTCCAACGTGCTCTTCTACTTCGAGAAATACGACGGTGGAGCACATTTCCGCAAGCCGGAGCACTACAAGGAGATGGCACTGGCGATGATCGCCAACCACGATGTGCCGCCGCTAGCCGCGTGGTGGAATGGCAAGGACCAACTGCTGCGCCGCGCGATCGGGCTGATCACGGACGACACAAAATTACGCAGCGAACAGGATGGACGCCACGGTGAAAAGTGGCATGTGCTGCAGTGGCTCGACGAACAGGGACTGCTGCCAGAGTCCTGGCGCGATCGCGATACCAACCGCGAATTCGATCCAGCACTGCGCATGGCGATCGTCCGCGCCTGCGCGCGCGCCAGCTCGCGGCTCGTGTCCCTGCAGCTCGACGATCTCGCCGGCTGTGACATGCCGGTAAACATTCCCGGTACCAGCACGGAATATCCGAACTGGCGGCGTAAAATCCCGGTTCCGCTTGATAGCATCTTCACCAACACTGACGCACAGGCCCTGCTGCATGCACTGGCCGAGGCACGACCCGCATGACCCAACGAGCTTCCAGTCCCGCCAACGGCCAACCCGACAAGTACGCGCTGGTGCCGGCGGAGATCGTCAACCAGGTCATCAAGGGAAACTACGTCGACGTGTTTTCGCTGTTCGGCATGCATGCGCATGACAGCGGCAATCGCCAGGTGACGGCGTTCCTGCCGGGCGCGCAGGCCGTAGAAGTGGTGTCGCCGGCGGGCAAGAACAGTTTCGGCGCTCTGACGCGCATCCACGAGGAAGGCCTGTTCAGCGGCATCCTCGATCGCAAGCGGCAGGCAGCCTACAAGCTGAAGGTCACCTATCCGCTCGCCGAACTCGTCATCGACGACCCCTACCGTTTCCCGTCGCTGCTGGATCCCGCCAATCTCTATCTCTTCAACAATGGCACGCAGGAACAGGCCTGGCGTCATCTCGGCGCCAACCATCGCATGTGCGACGGCGTCGAGGGTGTGTTGTTCGCGGTGTGGGCTCCCAGCGCCCGACGCGTGTCGCTTGTCGGCAGCCATAACCACTGGGACGGTCGCGCTCACATCATGCGTCACCATCCAGCGAGCGGCATCTGGGAAATCTTCATGCCCGGCATGCAGGCCCTGACGCCATACAAGTACGAGATCGTCAGCGCCGAGGGGCGCTACCTGCCGCTGAAAGCCGATCCTTATGCGCGGCAGATGCAGTTGCGGCCCGAGACGGCCTCGCTGGTCCCGCGGCAATCACAATACGAATGGCACGATGCCGACTGGCTCGGCCTGCGTCGGTCCAGCGCGAGTCATGTCGCGCCGGTCAGCATTTACGAAGTGCATGCCGGATCGTGGCGCTCGAAGCCGGAGGAAGGCGACCGGATGCTGACATATCGTGAACTCGCGGCGGAGTTGCTGCCTTATGTCAAACAGCTCGGCTTCACGCACCTGCAGCTGATGCCTGTCAGCGAATTTCCCTTCGAGGGGTCCTGGGGTTATCAGCCACTTGGGCTGTTCGCGCCAACAGCACGCTTCGGCACGCCGGATGATTTCAGGTTCTTTGTCGATACCGCGCATCAAATGGGAATAGGCGTGTTGCTCGACTGGGTGCCGGGTCATTTTCCCTCGGATGCGCATGGCCTCGCGCGTTTCGATGGCACGCATCTCTACGAACACGCGGATCCGCGCAAGGGCTTTCATCCCGACTGGAATACCTGCATCTTCAACTATGGCCGCGCCGAGGTGCAGAGTTACCTGATCAGCAATGCAATGTACTGGCTATCGGAGTTCCACATCGACGGACTGCGTTTCGATGCGGTGGCGTCGATGCTGTATCTCGACTACAGCCGCAAGGGCGGCGAATGGATCCCGAACCATTTCGGCGGACGCGAAAATATCGAGGCGATCGAAGTACTGCGTACACTCAACAGCCGCGCATATTTCAATCACCCCGGCGTACTGATGATCGCCGAGGAGTCGACCGCATGGCCGGGCGTTACCGGTTTCATCGAGCGCGGTGGGCTCGGCTTCGGCTTCAAATGGAACATGGGCTGGATGAATGACACGCTGCGGTATCTCGCGCGCGATCCGGTGCATCGCAAGTTCCACCACAGCGAAATGACATTCAGCCTGCTGTATTCGTTCAGCGAGAATTTCATCCTGCCCCTGAGTCACGACGAAGTCGTGCACGGCAAGCGTTCGATCATCGAGCGTGTACCCGGCGATGACTGGCAGAAGTTCGCGACACTGCGTGCCTACTACGCATTCATGTGGACGCATCCGGGCAAGAAGCTGCTGTTCATGGGCGACGAATTCGCGCAGCGGCGCGAATGGAATCACGAGCAGAGCCTCGACTGGCACCTCTTGCAGCAGAGGTCGCATGAAGGCGTACAGCTTGTCGTGCGCGACCTCAATGCCCTTTATCAACGTTATCCCGCGCTATACGAACTGGATAATTCGGGCGAGGGCTTCGAGTGGATCGAGGCCGACGACTACATGCATTCGATCCTGATTTTCCTGCGCAAGGGCCGCGTTGCCTCCGACCAGCTGCTGGTCGTGGTGAATTTCACGCCATCGCCGCACATCGGCTTCCGCGTGGGTGTGCCGGGGCCGGGGTGGTACGCGGAAAAATTCAACAGCGATGCGGCACTGTACGGCGGTAGCGGCATGGGTAATCTTGGCGGCGTCCATGCCGAACACATCCCGATGCACGGGCGCAGGTGGTCGATCAACGTGACCGTGCCGCCGCTGTCTGCATTGATCTTTGCCATCGAATAGCGCTTGCGAAAGGACCGTACTACATGAGCGCAAAACAACCCCACCTGGAATCAGGCACGATCCATTCGCTCGGCGCGACATGGGATGGCAAGGGCGTAAACTTTGCGCTGTTTTCCGCGCATGCGGAGAAGGTCGAGCTCTGCCTGTTCTCCGACGACGGTGGCCAGGAATTGCATCGCATCGCCCTGCCGGACCCCAACAACCAGGTCTGGTCGGGCTATCTCGAGGGCGCAGGCCCGGGCACGGTATATGGCTACCGTGTATATGGACCCTACCAGCCGGACCTCGGCCATCGCTTCAATCACCACAAGCTCCTGCTCGATCCCTACGCAAAGCAGCTATGCGGGAGCTTTACCTGGTCCGACATTCATTACGCCTATGACCTCGTGTCACGCGACGGCGACCTGAGTTTCGACATGAGGGACAACGCTGCGCTGATGCCTAAATGCGTCGTGCGCCCGAGCAACCCGCAGCCGCCGCCGCAGCGCAATCGCGTGCGCAAGCGCGACACGGTTATCTACGAGGCGCACGTAAAAGGTTTGACGAAGTTGCATCCGGATATTCCGGAAAAGCAGCGCGGCACCTTCCGTGGCGTTGGCCACAAGGCGATCATCGGGCATCTGCGCAGGCTTGGCATCACGAGCCTCGAATTGCTGCCGGTGCAGGGTTTCGTCAGTGAGCAATTCCTCGTCGACAAGGGCCTGGCCAACTACTGGGGCTACAACACGCTGACCTTCTTCACGCCGCACCAGGCTTACCTGCAGGGCAACGATGTCAGTGAATTCCGCGAAATGGTCGATGCGCTGCACGATGCGGGCATCGAGGTGATCCTGGACGTCGTCTACAACCACACGGCGGAGGGCGGACGCCTCGGTCCAACGTTCAGCTTCCGCGGTATCGACAATCTCTCGTACTACCGCCTGCAGGCGGAAAATCGCCGCTACTACATCAACGATTCCGGCTGCGGCAACACGCTGGATTTCGCCAGCCCCTTCGTGCTGCGACTGGTCATGGATAGCCTGCGTTACTGGGTTACGGAAATGGGTGTCGATGGTTTCCGCTTCGATCTCGCTACCGTGCTCGGCCGCGAGCACTACGGCTACGATCGTTGCAGCGGATTTCTCGATGCCCTGCACCAGGATCCGACGCTGGCGGCGGTGAAGTGCATCGCTGAACCCTGGGACATCGGGCCCGGCGGATATCAGCTTGGCAACTTCCCGGCCGGCTGGTGCGAATGGAACGACCGCTATCGCGATACGGTACGGCGCTTCTGGCGCGGCGATTCCGGTGTGCTGCCTGATTTCGCGCGGCGCGTGCATGGCTCGAGCGATGTGTTCGAACACTCGGGCCGCCGGCCATCGGCCAGCATCAACTTCATTACCAGCCACGATGGCTTTACGCTGAACGATCTCGTCAGCTATCGCGACAAACACAATGAGTCCAATCTCGAGGATAACCGCGACGGGCATCCGGAAAATCTCAGCGACAACTACGGCGTTGAAGGTCCCACGCTGATTGCCGAGATCAACGACCTGCGGGCACGCCAGCAGCGCAACTTCCTGACAACGCTGATCGTTTCACAGGGTACGCCGATGATATGCGCGGGCGACGAATTCGCGCGCACGCAGGGCGGCAACAACAATGCCTATTGCCAGGATACCGCGTTGAACTGGCTGCCCTGGGACAAGCTCGACATCGGCCAGTTACAGCAAATGGAGTTCACGCAGAACCTGCTTGCGCTGAAGCGCGCGCATCCGGCGCTGTGGCAGGATTCCTATATCCACGAGAAGGCCGATCCCGGCGCGCCGTCGATCCTGTGGTACAACACCTCGGGCGAACTGATGCAGCCCTTGCACTGGGGGCAGCATCACAGCAAAGCCGTCGGCTACATGGTCGAGCAGAGCAGCGACGATGGTTACCGCAAGCATTACCTGACGCTGTTCAACGCCGGCCGTGAAGCGCTCGACTTCAGGCTGCCGGACCTGCCTGGCGTCGGCAGCTGGCAGGTGTTGCTCAGCAGTGGTGAACCGAGTGGCAAAGTACCTGCAGGCGCTGCCGAAGTCGCCGTGCAGTGCACGCTGCAGCCCTGCTCGACGCTGGTGCTGTACGCGAGCAACCACACAGAATCCGCTCTATCCCAGGAAAACCTGTTATGAAGAATCCGCCCGCAAAAAACTTCGAGGACGAGTATCCATGGCTTGGCATGGATGTGCGCTCCGTCCGCAAAGATTTATTGCGCCACTATCACCTGACGCTTGGGCGTGGTCAGTCCGATGCCGCGGAAACCTATGTTTACCAGGCCGCAGCCCTTACGGTGCGCGATCGACTCGTGGAGCGCTGGCGCAGCACACGCGAGCGGTATCGCGCACAGCATCCGAAGCGCGTCGCGTATCTCTCCCTCGAATACCTCATGGGCCGCGCACTGAATAACGCGGTACTGAACCTCGACCTCGAACATGAAATGTCGTACGCCCTGCGCGGCTTCGGCTGCGCGCTGGAGGAGGTCGTGGAAGCCGAGCATGACGCCGGCCTCGGCAATGGCGGTCTCGGCAGGCTTGCGGCCTGTTTCCTCGACAGTTGCGCAACGCTTGGATATCCAGTTACCGGCTACGGCATTCGCTACGACTATGGCATCTTCCACCAGAAGCTGCGCGATGGCTGGCAGGTGGAAGTGCCGGATCACTGGCTCGAAGGCGGCACGCCGTGGGAAATCATTACGCCGGAAGCGACGCAGCGCGTGAAGTTCGGTGGCCATACGGAGCACTGGGTGGACGAGCAGGGGCGTTTACGCGTGCGCTGGCTCAGCGCGGTCGATGTGCTGGCCGTGCCCCATGACGTTCCGATTCCGGGCTATCGCAACCAGACCGTCAACACGCTAAGGCTATGGAAGGCGGATACCAGCGAGAAGCTCAGCCTCGACGTCTTCAACTCCGGCGAGCATCACGGCGCTGTATCGCTGGCGAACTCCGCTGCGCAGATTTCGATGGTGCTGTATCCGAACGATGTTAGTGTCAGTGGTAAGACGCTGCGCTTGCGCCAGCAGTACTTCCTGAGTTCGGCGAGCCTGCAGGACGTCATAGCACGCTGGTTCAAGCACTACGGCTGCGTCACGCTCGAGGGTTTTGCCGACAAGAACTGCTTCCAGCTGAATGACACGCACCCGGCAATCGCCGTGGCGGAGCTGATGCGCCTGCTTGTCGACGAGCATCTCGTGGCCTGGGACGCGGCCTGGAAAATCACGACGCAATGCATGGCATACACCAATCACACGCTGCTGCCGGAGGCGCTCGAGCGTTGGCCGGTCGCGATGTTCAGGAGCCTGCTGCCGCGTTTGCTCGAAATCATCTATGAGATCAACCACCACTTCCTGCAGGAGGTCGCGCTGCACTGGCCGCACGATGCGGGCAAGCTGCGCGACATGTCGATCATCGAAGAGGGATCAGATCCGCAGATTCGCATGGCTTACCTTGCGATTGTCGGCAGCAGCTCGGTCAACGGCGTGGCGGCGCTGCACACCGAATTGTTGAAGGGCGGGCTCTTCAGCGACTTTTACCAGCTGTGGCCGCGCAAGTTCAACAACAAGACCAACGGTGTTACACCGCGCCGCTGGCTGGCCTTCTGCAATCCGGGACTGCGCTCCTTGCTCGATAGATACATCGGCAAGGGCTGGGTCACCAATCTCGACGAGCTGTGGAAACTGAGCAGCCTCGTCAACGACCGCGACATGCGCAAGCTGTGGCGCAGGGTCAAGGATACGAACAAGGTTGCGCTGGCGCAGCTCGTCCATGCGCGCACCGGCGTCGAGTTTGATACCGACATGATGTTCGACGTGCAGGTCAAACGCATTCACGAGTACAAGCGACAGTTGCTCAACGTACTGCATGTCATACACCTGTACGATCGCATCCGCCGC
>JBEGWB010000006.1:0-7047 GCA_041178065.1 Pseudomonadota bacterium
GACGCACGCTCGCCGTGCTGTCCTACGAATACCTGTATCTTTTTCATGACCCCGTCGACGACCTGTGGTTCTCGAAGGGTCAGATGCGCCGTTTTGCGCTCGACACCGATACCTTTCGCCAGGCCGAGGCCATCACCTGGGAGAACGCAGACAGCCTGCTGATCACTAACGAGCAGGGCGATATCTTCCGGGTTCTGGTGTCGACGCTACCCGGGGAATGGGGCGAATAGCGCCGTGGGCACCTTACACGACATATCCCTGGCATATACACGATCCCTTGTCCTGTGGAAGCAGCACTTGACCGAGCTGGCCGGCGAGGTCGAATACCTGCTCGACAGGCAACACCTGCACGCCACCGTGAAGATGCGGGTCAAGACGCTCGAGAGCCTTAGCGAGAAGCGCGGATTCCTGACCCATTCGACCGGCGACCCGGACCCCTGTATCAAGGACCTGCTGGGTTTGCGCATCGTCGTACCCTTCCAGGAAGAGGTGGAGCAGGCCGTGGCCCTGCTGCGCGAGCACTTCAATACCGAAGAGATCGAACGCAAGTCCGAAAAGCTCAGCTTCCGCGAATTTGCCTACGACGCAGTGCATGTCGAATTGCCGCTGAACTGCGATCTCGCGCTGCCACCCAACTGCAAACCGGTGATCGAGGTGCAGGTGCGCACGATCCTGCAGGACGCCTGGGCCGAGGTCGAACACGAGCTGATCTACAAGAATCACTTCCGTTTTCCGAACAATGAGTCCACTCGCAAGAAGCTCGCGGCGGTCAATGCGAGCCTGAGCCTCGCCGACATGATCTTCCAGGAAATTCGCGACGGGCAAAAAGAGATGGCCCGCTGGGGCCAGCAGCGCTTCCAGGCCATGCTCGACAAGGCCACTACCGAAGCGGTACCGACGCTCAATATCCCCCTGCCGGAAACCGAAGTGCCCGATCTGCCGCAGGCCACGCTGCCTGGCATCGAGAATCCCGGCGCTCGCATGCGCGCCGAAATGGAGCGCAACCTGATGTCGGGCCTGAAGGCGCACAACGACAAGGACTACAACGCCGCGGTCGACTATTACACGAAGGTGCTCGACAGTAATCCGGAGCTGACAATTCGCTCGATCGTGTTCAATCACCGCGGCATGGCCTGGTTCATGCTGCAGCAGGAATCACTGGCGCTGCGCGATTTCGACCGCAGCTTCCACTGTGACAAGAACAACTACCGCGCGCTGAATTACCGTGCGATGGTCCTGCGCCGCATGGGCTACGTCGAGCCGGCGCTGGAATGCTTCACGCTGTCGCTCGAAATCGCGCCGCTGCAGGCCGAGGTGTATTTCCTGCGTGCGCAGACGCTCGCCGAGATCGATCATACCGACAGCGCCGTGGCGGACCTGAAGCGGGCGCTGGACATCGATTACAACCACAAGGAAGCCACGGCGCTGCTAAAGCGTCTGAAGGCGGTATGACAGGCTGGGGCGCAAGCTCAGGGGCAGGCCCCTGAGCCATGGGCCTGGCGGGCATCGGCGTTCGAGCGCCTGAGCCCGGCGTCACATCGGCTTTAGCGGTCCAGCCTCCACGCTATTCGCGGATTTTCAATGCGTTGCGGCCGGTGGTAACATGCGCCGCTTTCCTGTTGAGCCGCGCCTTGCGGCCGTTCTGGATCCCGCATGAAAGCGCTCTCCCGCACGACGCACCCCGCATGAAAAGCTTCTATCAGGATTTTCGCCTCGGCATCCTCGGCGGGGGCCAGCTTGGCCGCATGCTGATCCAGGCCTGCCCCAACTTCGATGTCTCCACGGTTGTGCTGGACCCCTCCGAGGTCGCGCCCTGCAAGCATCTCGCGTCAGAGTTCCAGGTGGGCGACATCACCGACTTCGACACCGTCTATCGTTTCGGCAAAACGGTCGACTTGCTGACGATCGAGATCGAGAACGTCAACGTGCAGGCGCTGTATCAACTCGAGCGAGAAGGACTCAAGGTGTTTCCGCAGCCGCGCATCATCGAGATCATCCAGGACAAGCGCGTACAGAAACAGTTCTACGCTGACCACGGCATCGCCACGCCGGAGTTCCGGCTCGTCGAGTCGCGCGCTGACGTTCACAGCCACCTGGATTTCCTGCCCGTGTTCAACAAGATCGGCAAAGGGGGCTACGATGGTGGTGGCGTGCAGCGCATCGATAGCGCTGGCGACATCGAGCGTGCATTCGACGCGCCCGGCCTGCTTGAAAAATTCGTCGACTTCGACCGCGAGATTGCCGTCATCGCGGCGCGCAACGCGCAGGGCGAAATCGCCGTGTTTCCGCCAGTCGAATGCGTGTTCGATTCCAGGTACAACCTCGTGGATTACCTGATTGCGCCGAGCTCGGCGTCGGCAGGCGTGCTCCAGCAGGCTGAGGCACTGGCGCGTCAGGTCGTCGACGCGCTCGGCATCGTCGGTCTGCTGGCGGTCGAAATGTTCGTCACGAAGTCCGGCGAAGTGCTCGTCAATGAAGTTGCACCGCGCCCGCACAACAGCGGCCACCAGACGATCAACGCGAACTACACCTCGCAGTATGAGCAGCACCTGCGTGCAATTCTCGGATTGCCGCTCGGCTCGACGAAGATCAAGTCGCCGTCGGCCATGGTGAACCTGCTGGGTGCCGAAGGCTGCAGTGGTCCGGTGCGTTACGAAGGCCTCGACGAATTGCTGCGCATCGAAGGCGTCAGCCTGTTTTTGTACGGCAAGAAGTTCACGCGCGCGAAGCGCAAGATGGGACATGTCACGATTCTCGATGCGGACATGCAGCAGTTGCTGGAGAAAGTGGAGCAGGTCAAGAAGGCGGTGCGCGTCGTCGTGTAAGACAAAGCTGGAATGACGATAGCGCTGCATCGTCGTCTTCGCCACGGTGGAGACCCGGCTGGAACTCCTGGAGCGGTAATATGGCAATAATGAAAAAAACCAGAACCTCTGGTGCGAAAGCGCGCATCGGCATCATCATGGGCAGCAGCTCCGACCTCTCGGTGATGCAGGCGGCGAGCGAAGTGCTGACGGAGTTTGGCATCCTGTTCGAAACCGCGGTCGTGTCGGCGCATCGCACGCCCGAACTGATGATGCAGTACGCGGAGTCGGCGCGGGCACGTGGCCTCGAAGTCATCATCGCCGGCGCCGGCGGCGCCGCGCATCTGCCGGGCATGGTGGCCTCGGTGACGACACTGCCGGTCATCGGCGTGCCGATCAAGTCCAGCAATTCGATCGACGGCTGGGATTCGATCCTGTCGATCCTGCAAATGCCGGCCGGCATTCCCGTGGCTACCGTGGCTCTCAATGGCGCGCGCAATGCCGGTATTCTTGCCGCGGCGATCCTCGGTACGAGCGACAGGAAGATCGCCAAAAAGCTCGATGCCTACAAGGTCGAGTTGAAGAAGAAAGTGATGGAGATGAACGCGAACCTTCCCTGAGTTCGTCGTCTCCAGCACCAACCCCAAGCACGTAATGCGTCGGATCCGAACGCGTATAATGCAGGCCTGCGCTGACATGGCGCAACTCGAGGACACAGCATGCCGCGCAATCCCAATCCCCAGGGTAAAGGACTTGTTCCTGTGCTGCAGGGCATTCAACAGCACTGGGCGCAGCCAGTGCTGTTGCCTAAGCAGATCGATCAGATCGAGATGGAACTCTTCACCTCGCTATTCGTGCTGCAGAGCGAATTCAAGTTCAACCCCGTGCCGGGAAAAAGTTACTGGATGTACACGACGGACCATGGCTATCGCCTGCTGCTCGTCGCGCCGCACGAGTGGCATACGCCGTACAACGGACACTTCATCGGCGAATGCGTGCTGCAGAAAGACCGTACCTGGACCCTCGTGCTGAACCCGGAGCTGAGTGCCGACGCAGCCTTCATGCGCACGGTGGATGCATTGCGCGGCAACTTGCTGAGCGCGCTGGAAAAGGCCGAGAAGATCGAGGATATCCTGCCCGGCTTCGAGGAATCGCTGGGTTACTACGGACGCATCACGGCATTCATCCTCGGCAAGTCGCTACTGGCCTCGATGCAGTTGTCAGGTATCAACGCCCTCGATTACAAGGCGGCAAAAGGGCTGCTTGAATCAAAAGGATCCGAGTAGCCGCAGCCGGCAGGCACCCCGGGCCGGGGTGAACAGCACAGTCGATTCCGATATACTCGCGCGCCGTCCCGCCAGGGACGCTTACCCCTTCAAACCAACTGACGGATATAGCAATGTTCCAGTCCATCGAGCGCCGCCCGCCGGATCCAATCCTGGGTCTTTCCGCAGCCTACAAAAGCGATACCAACCCGAACAAGGTCGATCTCGGCGTTGGCGTGTACAAGGATGAAGCCGGCAATACTCCGGTCATGACCGCGGTCAAGAAGGCCGAACAGACGCTGTGGAACGTTGAAGATTCGAAGTCGTACATCGCGCAGGCCGGCCCGGATCTCTACATCAAGCACACCGCCGAACTGATTCTCGGTGCCGGCCACAAGGCGATCGCTGACAAGCGCGTGGCCACCGTGCTTGCCCCTGGCGGTTCCGGGTCATTGCGCGTTGCCGCGGAGTTCGTCAGCCGCAATTTTCCGGACACGCGCATCTTCGTCAGCGATCCGACCTGGAACAACCATATCCCCTTGCTCGGGTCCGCCGGCCTGAAGCTCGAGTTGTATCCGTACTACGATTACGGCACGCACAAGATCAAGTTCGACGACATGATGAACACGCTCAAAGGCGCAAAGAAAGGCGACCTCGTGCTGATCCACGGTTGCTGCCATAACCCTTGTGGCGCGGACCTCAACCGCGACATGTGGCAGGCCGTCACCGAAGCCGCGCAGAAGCAGGGCTTCACGCCATTCATCGACTCCGCCTACCAGGGACTCGGCGACGGGCTTGCCGAAGACGCGTACGGCATTCGCCTGATGGCCGAGCAGTTGCCGGAAGTCATCGTCGCGAGCTCTTTCTCGAAGAACTTTGGCCTGTATCGCGAACGCACCGGCGCGGTGATGATCATCGCTGAAAACGCCAGCTCCGCCGAAGCCTCGAATAGCCAGGTGCTGACCACCGCGCGCGAAATGTATTCGGTGCCGCCCGCGCACGGCGCGTACCTCGTGTCGACGATTCTCGACGACAAGGCGCTGAAGGCGGAATGGGATGCCGAGCTCACGACGATGCGCGATCGCATCAATGGCTTGCGCGCGCAGCTCGTTGCGAAGCTGAAGGCGAAGGGCGTCAATCGCGACTTTTCCTTCATCCAGAACGAGAAGGGCATGTTCTCCTTCCTCGGCCTGAACCCGGAGCAGGTCAAGCGCCTGATCGGCGAGTTCAGCATCTACCTCGTCGGCTCGAGCCGCATCAACGTGGCAGGTCTGAACAACCGGAACCTCGACTACACCGTCAACGCCATCGCGTCGGTGCTGTAACAAACAGCGCTGACAGCTGATAGCTGCCAGCATCCTCGCTTCGCGAGTCAGGGGGCAGACTGCTGACTGATGAAATGCAATCAGTCAGCGGCCTGTGCCCTGACTCCCTTTCCAGTTAATGCTCCGTCCCCTGAGTGCCGCAGCGTGTTTCATGGGCGAGCAACACCAACCTGATCCACCCGAAAAGCGCAGGCATACGGTCAACGGGCTCGTCCCTGACGGACGTGGCTTCACAGGGAACTGAAGCCCCCAACATTGCACCGTTCTTGCACGCAAGCCCCCGGACGCCACGTTTCTTCACGACGTTCTTAACAGTTCTCCAACCGTTAATTACCCGGAAATAGCGCTTTTTGCGCCTACTATCGCGCACTTCAGCGCTTGCGTGCCTCCTGCACGCTGGCGAACCAAAGGGACGCTTCAAATGAACAAGTTCGCCAGCAGAACTCTTCCAGTCTTATCAGCGCTTGCCGCGGCGATCGGCGCAGCCTCCGCCGCTGCGCAACCCGTGCCTGCTCCGGGCGAAGCTATCGAAGAGCTTGTCGTATTCGGCCGCAACACCGATCTCATCGGTACTGCGTCTGCCGCCAGCGAAGGTTCCATCGGGGGTGCCGACCTGCTGATCCGGCCCATGTTCAAAACCGCCGAGCTGCTGGAATCGATGCCAGGCATGGTGGCCGTGCAGCATTCCGGCAGCGGCAAGGCCAACCAGTATTTCCTGCGCGGATTCAATCTCGACCATGGCACCGACTACACCGTGATCTTCGATGGCATGCCCTTGAACATGCGCACGCATGGACACGGCCAAGGCTACCTGGACGTGAACGGAATGATTCCTGAAACCATCGAGCGTATCGACTATCGCAAAGGCCCATACCGCGCCGATCTCGGCGACTTTTCCGTCGCGGGCGCTTCCTTCATCAGTACCATTGAGCGGCTGGACCAGTCCTTCGTGTCGACCGAGACTGGACGTTTCGGCTGGCGCCGCGTCGCGGGCGGCACGAGCCAGGATCTCGGCCCTGGCACCGTAACGCTGGTCGCTGAAGCCAAGCAGTACGACGGCGCATGGCAGAACCCGGAAGAGCTCGAACACAAATCGCTGTGGGGCAAGTATCAGCAGGACCTGAGTTTCGGCCGGATGACGTTTACGCTCTCGGCGTACGACGCGCACTGGGAGCCCACAGAACAGGTGCCGGAGCGTGCGATTGGAACCGTCTGCGCCGATGCCTTCTGCTCACTCGACCCTACCGCCGACGGCCGCACGCGGCGCGTCATTCTTGGCAGCCAGCTCGATGGCAGCGACTGGAACGCCGCGCTGTACGCACAGCATTACGACTGGTACATGGAATCCAACCCGACCTACGATTTTCAGCTACACCAGTTCGATCGTCGCTGGACCGTGGGCGGCAAGGTCAGCAAGTCGCTGATCGACAGCAACGAAGTACTGCTGGCTGTGGGTGGCGATTTTCGCTACGACGATGCCAGCAAGGTCGGCGTACAGAACTACGCGCGTGGTTCCTACGTAGCGGACATCAGCGACAACGCAGTTACCGAAGGCTCCGTCGGCTCCTATATCGAAGGCACCTGGTTCGCGACCCAGGACCTGCGCGTCATGGCGGGTATTCGCGGCGACTACTACGATTACGGCGTCGTCGC
>JBEGWB010000007.1:0-15316 GCA_041178065.1 Pseudomonadota bacterium
GATTATGAGTCTCCTGCTCTAACCAACTGAGCTATAGGCCCTTGACCTGCGGAATAGGGCGCGATTATAGGAGGGCGGGCGGGGGCTTGCCAGTGTTAAGGGCTCGGCCTTTGTGTCAGGCCTCGACTGCCTCGCGCTCGCGCAGGCAGTCCACGTGGATGACATGGTCGGGAAGTGCGGCGCGCTCGGCCTGGCGGACGATGTCCAGTTCGCCCTCTGCATTGTCGATGAGCGCGGTGCAGCTTTCGACCCACTCGCCGCGCGGTGTACGTCTCGCTCACGCGGGTTTACCACCCGGCGGCGGAATCTTGTTGGCGTTCTTGCGTTCCACTTCGCACACTTCCTTTTCGCTGAACTCGTTATCGGTATGCACCTGCTGGGGTGGTTCGGGGGGCGGGACGATCTTCGGCTTGTCCACCTTCGTCGGCAGCGGCGCTGTTCCCGGCTTGTCGCGCACGGGCATGACGCGCTCGTTTGCCGGCGTGGTGCTGCTCTCAGCGTGCGCTCCCTCGGCGTCCGCCCGAAGTGCCTCGCTGTTCGAGGCGAACAGTTGCAAGGGCAGCACCTTGCCATCGGTGCTGAAACGAATCGACTGTTGCGGGAAGGGAATGTCGATCTCGTTCGCTTCGAAGGCAAGCTTGATGCGGCGCAGGAATTCTCGGCCGACGTCCCATTGCTGGATCGGCCGGGTTTTCAGTCGCCCCTGGATGACGATCGCCGATTCCGCCATCGTGTCGATGCCGAAGATTTCCGGTTCCGCCAGCATCATGCGCTTGAACTTCGCGTCGGCCAGCATCTGCTTGCCCACGCTGCGGATCACTTCGATGACCTTGTCGACGTCTTCGTGATAAGCCACGCGCAGGTTGAATACGTAGGCCGACCATTCGTTGGTCATGTTGGCGATCGTCGTGATCGCGCCGTTCGGGAAGATGTGAACCGTGCCCGCGGTGTCGCGCAGCACCGTGGTGCGGAAGTTGATACGTTCGACGAGGCCGCCGACGCTGTTGATGACGGCGACATCGCCGACGCGAATCTGGTTTTCGAGGATGATGAAGAACCCGGAAATGACGTCGCGCACGAGGTTTTGCGCACCGAAGCCGATGGCGAGACCGGCAACGCCCGCGCTCGCCATGATCGGCCCCACCTCCACGCCGAGTTCCTGCAGGATGACGAGGCCGGCCGTGATCCATAACGCGAGCAACAGTCCCTGCCGGAGCAGCCGCGTGATGGTTTCGATGCGCTTCTGCGATTCCGACGGTGGTTCGCCTTCGACAACGCTTTGTTGCAGCAGATTCTTCTCGAGCCTGCCGACGAACACGCGCAGGAGTTTCATGGCGATCCACGCGAGGAGCAGGATGACCGTGATCCTGATGCAGGTGGTGAGGATGTCGTCCCACGACACCTCGCCGAGAAAGGCTTGCATGATTTCCATAAGAGCTCCGCGGACCGCGCCGGGTCGATCACGGACCGGGCGAACCTCGCATGTGGCGACCTGACAAGGAGCAATTAGTAAGGCAATTCGCCAGGCGCCGACAGCAGGCAAAACCCCAAAAATGCAGGAAGGGGCTTTGCGCCCCTTCCTGGTATTCTGCGTGCTCGCATTATGGCTTCGCAAAAAAAAGGGGTGCATTTCTGCACCCCCTTCGTACTTGCTCGATCTCGCTCCGACCTCAGTCGTCGAGGAAGCTGCGCAGATGGTCCGAGCGCGTCGGGTGACGCAGCTTGCGCAGCGCTTTCGCTTCGATCTGGCGAATGCGCTCGCGGGTCACGTCGAACTGCTTGCCGACTTCTTCCAGCGTGTGGTCGGTGTTCATGTCGATGCCAAAACGCATGCGCAGGACTTTCGCTTCGCGTGCGGTCAGGCCGGCGAGTACTTCACGCGTGGCTTCGCGCAGGCCTTCTTCCATCGAGGAGTCGACTGGCGAGTCGATGTTGCTGTCCTCGATGAAGTCGCCCAGATGCGAATCTTCGTCGTCGCCGATCGGGGTTTCCATCGAGATCGGCTCTTTTGCGATCTTCAACACCTTGCGGATCTTGTCTTCGGACAGGTCCATGCGTTCGCCGAGTTCTTCCGGCGTCGGCTCGCGGCCTTTCTCGTGCAGCATCTGGCGCGAGATGCGGTTCAGCTTGTTGATGGTTTCGATCATGTGCACCGGGATACGGATGGTCCGCGCCTGGTCGGCGATCGAGCGCGTGATCGCCTGGCGAATCCACCAGGTTGCGTAGGTCGAGAACTTGAAGCCGCGGCGGTATTCGAACTTGTCGACGGCTTTCATCAAGCCGATGTTGCCTTCCTGGATCAGGTCGAGGAACTGCAGGCCGCGGTTTGTGTATTTTTTGGCGATCGAGATAACGAGACGCAGGTTGGCTTCAACCATGTCCTTCTTGGCGCGGCGCGACTTGGCTTCGCCGATCGACATGCGGCGATTGATCTCCTTGATTTCGGCGATCGTCAGGCCGGTCTCTTCTTCGATGCTCATCATCTTGCGCTGTGCGCGCTGGACTTCGATCTTGAACTTGGCCAGCGATTCCGAATAAGGCTTGCGGCGCAGGTGTGAGTCGAGCCACTTCAGGTTGACTTCATTGCCGGGGAAGCTCTTCAGGAATACGTTGCGCGGCATTTTTCCGGATTTCACGCACAGCGTCATGATGTTCTTCTCATGACGACGGATGCGGTTCAACTGCAGGCGCACATTAGCCAGCAGCGGATCGAAGCAGCGCGGCGACAGCTTGAAGAATTTGAAGACTTCGCCGAGTTTTTCCAGCGCTTCCTGGCCTTTCGGATCGGCGCGGCCGTGTTTTTTGAGCGCGCGCTCAGTCGACTTGAGTTGCTTGCGCAGTTCTTCGAAACGATTCTTCGCCAGCTCCGGATCGGGGCCAGAGACGACCTCGTCTTCTTCGGTGGTGGCGGCAGCGCCGCCTTCGACAACTTCTTCCTCTTCATCGACGACGGCGTCTTCGGACGCTTCCTCGACGACCGGTTCGGGCACGACTTCGACTTCATTGGTGTCGAGATAGCCGGTCAGGATGTCGCCAAGGCGCTTGCCTTCGGTTTCAACGAGTTCGTAATCCTTCAGCACCATCTCGACGGTGCCGGGGAAGAAGGCCATTGCGCACATAAGCTCGCGCAAACCTTCCTCGATGCGTTTGGCGATGGCGATTTCGCCGCCGCGGGTGAGGAGCTCAACGGTGCCCATTTCGCGCATGTACATGCGGACGGGGTCGGTGGTGCGGCCGGCTTCGTTCTCGACAGCGGCAAGGGCGGCGGCGGCTTCAGCGGCGGCGAGCTCGTCGGTCGCATCGTTCTCGATCATCAACAGCTGGTCGGCATCGGGTGCGGTCTCGTAGACCTTGATGCCCATGTCGTCGATCATCTGGATGATGTCTTCCACTTGGTCCGGATCGGAAATCGATTCGGGCAGATGGTCGTTCACTTCGGCGAAGGTCAGGTAGTTCTGTTCCTTCCCCTTGGCGATGAGAGCTTTGAGACTGGACTGTTGAGTACTCGTATCGCTCATGCTGTATACCTTTGAAATGACCCTGCCGCAGAGCTGGCTCTGCCTCGGGTATGGGGGTGCGGAATTAGCCGGGCATTTTAAGCCAACAGTTGCATTTGATGCCAGCCTGATATAGCCCAAAATGAGGGTCCCGCCACAAAAATTCAAGCCCGGACTCTGGCATAAAAGATATTAAATATCAGTGGCTTGTCCGGCATCCGGCGGAGACTGCCGTGCGGCATGGCTCTGGCGCAGCTTATTCAGCAGCGATGCGCGCTGCTGGTGCTGCCGGTACTGGTCCAGCAGGGTATGGATGATGTCGCGAAACTCTTCTTCAATACCAGTTTCCGGCGTGATCTGTTCCCGGCTCAGGAGCTGGGTCATCTGCGCGCCATAGGCGGTTGCGTAGATACGGCTCATGAGTTCCGGTGGTGTGCTGTCGGGCCAGGCCCGGGCTATTTCGATGACTTTCAACAAGAGGTCCATGTCGGGGCTACGGATCTCGCCGAGTTCGTCAGGCGCAGCCACGCTGGTCAGGATGGCAGGTTTGCGGATCAGCAGGCTGACGGCGCGCAGGCAGGGCGAGTTTTCAACCTTGATGCGCCCCGGCGCAGATTTGCCTCGCATTGGATACGGCGATGGCCGCGCCTGGGGCGGGGCGTCGGGCGCTGGGCTTTTTGCCTGGCCTGGGCTGGAGGCTGGCGCGAGCGTACTGGCGGCGACGCCGGTGATCTTAGCCAGTTCCTCGAGCATCAGTTGCCGGAAGATGCCTTTCGGCAGCTTATCCAGCAGCGGCAGCGCGTTCTTGCCCAATTGCGCGCGGCCTTCCATCGAGTTGCGATCGACCTTGGCCAGCAACGTGTCGAAGAAGAACTCAGGCAGGCGCGTGGCGGAGGCGAGCGCGGCTTCGAATGCGGCGGCGCCGATACGGCGCACCTGGGTATCGGGATCTTCACCTTCGGGCAGGAACAGGAAGCGCGCGCTGCGGCCATCCTCGAGCAGCGGGAGTGCTTGCTGCAGGGCGCGCCAGGCGGCTTCGCGGCCGGCGTTGTCGCCGTCGAAACAGAACACTACTTCCGGCACCTGCTTGAATAGCGTGCGCAGATGCGCGCTGCTCGTCGCCGTGCCGAGTGTCGCGACGCAATAATGAATGCCGCTCTGCGCGAGCGCGATGACATCCATGTAACCTTCAACGATGACGAAGCGCTCGGGCTTTTTCAGTTTCTGTTTTGCTTCGTACAGTCCGTACAGCTCCTCGCCCTTGTGGAACACGGGTGTTTCGGGCGAGTTGAGATATTTCGGTTTATCGTCGCCGAGCACGCGCCCACCGAAGCCAATGACGCGGCCGCGTGTGTCACGGATCGGATACATGATGCGGTCACGGAAGCGATCGTAATAAGGGCTGCGCTTGCCGTCGGACTCGGCCAGCTTCTCCGGCGAACGTTCGACGAGGAGTCCGGCTTCGAACAGCATGCGCTGGGTTTTTTCGTCGTTGCCGAATTGTTTCAGCACATTATCCCAGCCGGGGGGTGCGTAACCGAGGCCGAAGTCGCGCGCGATCGCGCCGCTGAGTCCGCGGCCCTTGAGATACGCAACCGCCCGTTCTTTTTGCGGATGCTGGCGTAATTGCAGCTGGTAAAATTCGGAGGTCTGTTTCAACAGTGCCAGCATCGCTTCGAAGCGCGAGCTTTGCTGGCGCGCCTGGGGTGAATCCTCGCGCGGTACTTCGATGCCGGCGTCTTTCGCGAGCGCTTCGATGGAGCCGACGAAGTCGAGGCTGTCGAAGTTCATGACAAAGCCGATCGCGTTACCGCCCGCGCCACAACCAAAGCAGTAATAGAACTGCTTCTCGGGATTTACCGTGAACGATGGCGACTTTTCCTGATGGAAGGGGCAGAGGCCGGCGTAGTTCTTGCCCGTTTTGCGTAATTTCACGCGCGAATCGACGACGTCGACAATGTCGACGCGACTCAGTAGGTCGTCGATGAAACGTTGGGGGATCAGGCCGGACATGGAAGGAGCATACCGCAACCGCTGTAAGGGCGTCAGACTTGCCGGACTGCAAAGTAGCGTCATCCCGCCTTGGCGGAGATCACGATAGATAAATTACGACTCCCGCTTTCGCGAGGGTGATGGTTGCTGACGGCGATGTTTCGGGTTCGGGAAAAGTGCCCGCGGCTTACGACAGCTGTTTCTTGACGAGCTGGCTGACGAGGCCCATGTCGGCGCGGCCGGCGAGCTGGGGGCGGGCAATGTTCATGACGGCACCCATGTCTTTCATTGCGGTGGCGCCGGTTTCCTTGATGGCTTTGGCGATGATGTCAGCGACTTCCGCTTCGCTGAGCGCCGCGGGCATGAATTCCTGGATGACGTCGATCTCGGCCTGTTCGACAGCGGCGAGTTCGGCGCGACCGCCGGCTTCGTACTGTTTGATCGATTCCCGGCGCTGCTTGGTCATCTTTTCCATGAGGCTGAGCGCGCGCGCGTCATCGACGTCGATGCGTTCGTCGACCTCGATTTTCTTGAACTCGGTCAGGATCAGCCGGATCGCCGCGAGGCGTTCCTTGGCACGCGCCCGCATGGCGTCCTTCATCGCTTCGGTGATACGAGTCTTGAGAGGATGATCGGCCATGGGGCAAGAGGTACTAGCTAGCTAGAGGAACAGCAGCTTAGAACAGGCGCTGGGTGCGGCGGCTTTCGCGTGAAACTTTCTTCTGGTGACGTTTGACTGCCGCAGCGGCTTTGCGCTTGCGGATCGACGTTGGCTTTTCGTAGAACTCGCGACGACGGACTTCAGCCAGTACACCGGCTTTTTCGCAGGAGCGCTTGAAGCGGCGCAGTGCGACGTCGAAAGGCTCGTTCTCTTTGATGCGTACAACAGGCATGGAGTATTCCTGTATCAGGTTAATCGGGAATCAGAAAACCGGAGGCCGGTTTAGGGGTGCGGATTGTACGGGGTCAGGGGGGCGATTGCCAAGCTGGGAAAGAAGGAAGCTCGAATCGGGCTTTGGCCCTCTGTCTACCGGAACAGGACTTGAAGTCCGCGTGTGTCGCTCTTTATATAGAAATAGGGCTCTGACCCCAATTAAGCTGCCGCGGCTGCCGGATGCCGGGTCCGGACGGCCTATAATCGCCATTTTGCCTATCTTTGGAATCGTGAATGAGCGCTAACACTAAAAATATTACCGTTACAGGTGAAGGACTTACGATTGAACAGCTCGCCAGCGTTGCGCGTGGTGGTGCCGCCGTCGCGATTTCGCAGGATGCGGCTGTCCAGCAACGAGTCCAGGAATCGAGTGACTTCATCCTTAGGGCCGTGGCCGACAACCAGCCGATTTACGGCGTAACGAGCGGCTTTGGCGCCATGGCCTTCAAGACCATTTCGAAGGCGCAGGCTGTCGAGCTGCAGAACAATATTCCGTGGTTTCACAAGGTCGGCACCGGCAACCGGATGCCCGGCGAGGATGTGCGGGCGGCCATGCTGCTGCGCATGAACTCGCACCTGCGCGGCGCTTCCGGCATCCGCATGAGCATGATCCAGCGCATGGAAAGCTTCCTCAACAAGGGCGCGACGCCGCATGTGTTCGAGTTCTGTTCGATTGGCGCCAGCGGTGATTTGTCGCCACTGGCCTATATCACCGCCTGCCTCATCGGCCTCGACGACAAATGGAAAGCGGATTACCAGGGCCGTGTCATCGGGGCACGCGAACTGGTCGATGCGCTGGGCCTTGGACCCGACAAGCTCGGCCCGAAGGAAGGGCTCGCGATGGTCAACGGCACCTCGGTGATGACGGGCATCGCCGCACTCTGCGTGCACGACATGCAGAACCTGCTGGCGCTGAGTTTTGGGGCCCATGGCCTCCTGTTCCAGGGACTCGGCGCCACGAACCAGTCCTTCCACCCGTTCATCAGCGAACACAAGCCACACCCGGGACAGGTGACGGCAGCGCAGGTGATGCTGCAATTGCTCGAAGGTTCGCACCTGATCGCGGATGAACTCGAAGGCCAGCACGAATTTCGCGGAGGCGACCAGCCAATCCAGGACCGCTATTCGCTGCGCTGCCTGCCCCAATACATGGGACCCATCGTCGACAGCCTGTGCCAGATCTCGCGGCAGATCGAAACCGAAATGAATTCGGCCACCGACAATCCGCTCGTCGACCATGCGCGCGGGCACACCTATCACGGCGGAAACTTCCTTGGCCAATACATCGGCACGGGCATGGATCAGCTGCGCTACCACATCGGCTTCCTTGCGAAGCATCTCGACGTGCAGATCGCGATGGCAGCGATGCCTGCCTTCAGCAATGGCCTGCCGGCCATGCTTGTCGGCAACCCCGGCCGCGTCGTCAACGGCGGCCTGCAAAGCCTGCAGATTTGCGGCAACTGCATCATGCCGCAGCTGATGTTCTACGGTAACTCGGTGGCCGCGCATTACCCCACGCACGCCGAAGGCTTCAACCAGAACATCAACAGCCAGGGTTACGGTTCGGCGAACCTGACGCGCCGGGCTATCGAAATATTCCAGCACTACATGGCCGTAGCGCTGTTGTTCGGCGTGCAGGCCGTGGAGTTGCGCAGCAAGCTCGTGTCCGGACATTACGACGGCCGGGAAACGCTGTCGCCCGCCACGCGCGCCCTGTATGAAGCCGTGTATGCGGTGATTGGCCAGCAAGCCTCCGCGGACAAGCCGCTGGTGTGGAATGACTACGAGCAGGAGCTCGACCAGTATCTCGCGCTCATCGTTGCGGATCTGAAGGCAGATGGAAAAATCGTCGAGGCGATCGCGCCAGTGAAGGTGATGGTGGTCTGAGCGGCACCTTGAAGCACGGAAATGAAAAAGGGCGGTATTACCGCCCTTTTTGTGTGCGATGCAGCTGGGGGTCAATCCACTGCCAGGTTCTGGCCGGGATGAATCATGTTGTTACGCAGTCCATTCATCTGCTTGAGACTGTCGACGGACATGCCATGGCGGCGCGCGATCTCGTACAGGTTGTCGCCATTCTGTACCTGGTAACGCGCTGCCCCTGCGCGCGGCGGGTCGATGACGTTGGACGCCGAGTGAATCGTCAGCTCCTGGTTCGGGAAGATCATCGCGTCCTCCAGGCCGTTGCCGGACTGCAGGCTTGCCACTGACACGCCGAACCGTTGTGCAATGCGGCCAAGCGTGTCGCCGGGCTGCACTTTGTAGATCGTCGGTACGAGGCTCAGTGCGCCCTCGTCCTCTTCGAGCATGTTGAGGTTGAGGCTCACGGCCAGCAGGGGCTTCTCAGGCGTGGAACCGCTCTGATGCACCAGCTGGAATTCGTCGCCCAGCTTGATCGGCTTGAAGCCGGCAGTCGGATACTCGACATACTGGCGCTCAGTGCTTGCGATGCTGATATTGGCGATACCGCCCATACCGGGAATCTGCAGCTTCTGGTTGACGTTGATCAGCGTGCCGCGGATACCGTTGAGCGCCTGGATTTCTTCAACCGAGGTTTTGTGCTCGCGGGCGATCTTGCCGAGCGTATCGCCGCCCTGGACGACGTATTCGCCGGGGCCGGCATCGCCGGCAGGGCTGCTGCTGGCGAAGGCCTTAACGAAGCGGTCATAGCTGCCCAGTGGAATCTTGAGGGCATAGGGCTCGGGGTCGTTCGGCAGCGTGGCTTTGAGCAGGGCGGGGTTCAGGTTGCGGATCGTCGCGAGGTCGGTACCAGCGAGGCGGGCGGCCTCGTCGAGGCGGAGCATGCCCTTCACCTGGACAACGTCATAGGCCAGCTGCTGTCCCAGGTCCTGCACTTCGATGCCGTACATCTGCGGGTTCGAAATGATCAGCGCGGTGGCGATGAACTTGGGCACGAAGCCACGGGTTTCAGTCGGCAGGTTCGCGTAGACATCCCAGTACGACGGTGGTTCGTCCATCGAGCCACCGGCGCGCTCGACCGCACGGGTGATGCAGCGATAGCTGCAGTTGTAACCCGCCAGCGCCAGGTGCCAGCGACCGTTATAACTTTCGAGCAGGGCTTTCATGTGGCGGGCGGCGGCGCGCGTGGCTTTTTCGGGATCGCGGCGCTCGTCGACCCAGCTGTCGACGCGCAGGCCTTCGCTGACACCGGTCAAGGGCATGAACTGCCACATGCCGACTGCGCCGGCAGGGCTGCGGGCGACCGGGTTCAAACCGCTCTCGCCGAGGGCCAGGTATTTCAACTCTTCAGGGATGCTTTCCTCGGCGAAGATCTGCTCGATCATCGGGAAGTAGGTCTGGCCACGGCCGGCCCAGACCTGGAGTACGGTGCGGCGGTTCTGCAGGAAGTCGTTCATGGTGCGTTCCACGATCCGGTTAGGGGTCATGGGCACGGTCGTGGTGATGGGTTCGACTTCAGCCTCGACATCGTTGTCCGGGGCAGGACGCATGACGGAACGGCGGCGGGCGGCGGCCTCGTAAACGAGGCTTTCGATCACGGGAACCTGGTAGGAGGAACTCTCAGCGACCGGTGCGGGCGCTGCTTCAACTGGAGGAAGGGCTGCGGGCGGTACGCTGCTACAGCCGGTAATTCCTAGTAAAATCAGCAAGATGCTGATGGGTTTGACACTCTGAAATCGCACGCATCAATCTCTCTTTATTATTCGTTTTAAGGTGGTCTGCCCGCATTATCCACAAAAGGCTGGAAATGTTAACCCTGAAGGCCGCTTTTGGCGGATCCGGCGCCAGTGGGCGGAAGCAGGGTTTGGGACGCAGTCCAGACAGGCTGCCCGCGGTCTCGGCGCAGGGCCAGCCAAGCTTAGTACCAGGTTTGTTACGATAAGTTCCCGGGCTTCACGATTTACATCCGGGTTTTTACCGGAGTGCCGGTACTGCTCACTTATATAGGTCGGCAGGTGTCAGGCAATACTGATGACAACTTTGCCAAAGTGCGCCTGGCTCTGCAAATACTGGTAAGCCGCGGGACTCTCCTCGAGCCCGAACACGCGGTCGATCACCGGATGGATGTCATTGACCTCCACGGCGCGGACCAGCTGCTCGAACATCGCCCGGTTACCCACGAAGATCCCGTGCATGCTGCCGCCCTTCAACATCACCGTATGCGGGTTGGTGTCGCCGCTGAACCCGGACAGCACACCGATCATGGCGATCTTGCCGGCATAGGCGAGCGACAGCATCGACTGCTTCAGCGTGCCAGCGCCGCCGACCTCGACGACACAGTCCACACCGGCGCCACCCGTGGCTTTCAGGACTTCCTGGTGCCATTCGGGATGGGCCTTGTAGTTGATCGTCGCGGCTGCGCCAAGCGCTTTCAGCCGCTGTTCCTTTTCCGGGTTCGACGAGGTCGCGATGACGCGCGCGCCGGCGGCCTGCGCCAGCTGCAAGGCCAGCAAGGATACGCCGCCGGTGCCAAGCACAAGCACGCTATCGCCGGCTTTCAGCGGGCGCCCGCTGACCATCAGCGCGTTCCACGCGGTAACCCCTGCGCAGGGCAGCGTCGCCGCCTCGATGAAACTGTGATTAGCCGGGATGTGGACCGCGTCCTGCTGGTTGAACACGACATACTCGGCGAGCACGCCGTCGACTGGCGAACCCAGCGCGGGGCGCTCGACAGCAGCCGGCGGACCGTCGACATAGTTGCGGAAGAAGGTCCCAGCCACGCGATCGCCGACCTTGAAGCGCGTAACGCCCGCGCCCACAGCGACCACCTCGCCCGCGCCGTCGGACAGCGGCACCAGATCCTGCGGCACGACGCCGCCGAAATAGCGGCCAAGCGGAATCAGCAGATCGCGAAAGTTCAGCGCTGCCGCTTTCATCGCCACGAGAATTTCACCGGGACCCGCGCAGGGCTCCGGGCGCTCAACCTGCACGAGACCATCGAAACCGGTACTGCCGGCTTGTACGACAAATGCTTTCATTATTACGGGCTCCCTGAGCTGACGGTGGCTGGATGGTAGCAGATCGGAAATTACTGTCGGAGTCGAATTTCCCGGATCAGTCCCCGCTGGATAATGGCGCCAGAGTCGAATGCGCGGTCGCATGCGCAGGGCCGGAAATTCGGCTCTGACACCCCTTTGTCCCGATGCTATGATGCCGCTCCTTTTGCAAGCCGCCCCCCTCATGAAAGTCCTTGGCATCGAAACCTCCTGCGACGAAACCGGCATCGCGCTGTACGACAGCGAGGCCGGCATTGTCGCCGACGCCCTGTACAGCCAGATCAAGCTGCACCAGAAGTACGGCGGCGTCGTGCCCGAGCTCGCCTCGCGCGACCACATTCGCAAGACGCTGCCCCTGATCCGCGAAGTGATGGAGAAGGCCAACTGCACCGGCAAGGACATCGACGGCATCGCCTACACCGCCGGTCCTGGCCTCGCTGGCGCACTGCTCGTCGGCGCCGCGATCGGCCGCTCGCTCGGCATGGCCTGGAATATCCCGGTCATCGGCGTGCACCACATGGAAGGCCACCTGCTCGCGCCCTTGCTCGAGCCGAATGCACCGTCCTTCCCCTTCGTCGCCCTGCTTGTGTCCGGTGGCCACACGCAGTTGATCGCCGTCGAAGGCATTGGCAAATACAAGATCATCGGTGAATCGCTTGACGACGCCGCCGGCGAAGCCTTCGACAAGGTCGCGAAGATGCTTGGCTTGCCCTACCCGGGCGGTCCGCATGTCGCGAAGCTCGCCGAGAAGGGCACACCGGGCCGCTTCACCTTTCCACGCCCGATGACCAATCGCCCCGGTCTCGACTTCAGCTTCAGCGGCCTCAAGACCTTTGTGCTGACGACAGTGCAACAACATACGCTCGATAGCGTTCTTGACGAACAGACCCGCGCCGACATCGCGCACGCATTCCAGGAAGCAGTTGCCGGCACCATGGTCATCAAGTGCCGCCGCGCATTCCAGCACACCGGCATGAAGACGCTGGTCATCGCCGGCGGCGTCAGTGCCAATACGCGCCTGCGCGAACTGCTGGCCACGATGGCTGCGGAGGAACAGGGCAAACTTTACTATCCCAAGCTGCAATACTGCACCGACAACGGCGCGATGATTGCGTACGCTGGTTGCCAGCGCCTGATGGCGGGCTACTCCGACGATCTCGGCTTCCATGCCCGGCCGCGCTGGAATCTCGAAACGCTGCCGCCGGTAGCGTGACAAACAATTATTCAATACAGGAAAGACCATGGATATCGTGTACGTCAGGGGCCTCGAAGTAAAAACCGTCATCGGCGTCTACGAGTGGGAGCGTGAAATCAAGCAGCCGGTCACCGTCGATCTCGACATGGCCACTGATATCAGCGAAGCCGCAACGACCGACGACCACAAGCATGTGCTCGACTACAAGGTTGTCTGCGTGCGCGTGACCGAGTTCATTGAAAAGAGCGACCTGCAGTTGCTCGAGTCGATGGCCGAGGAAATCGCCAAGCTGATCCGCACTGAATTCCATGTGGCATGGGTGCGCGTGCGCATCGGCAAACCCGCGGCTATCACCGGCGCGAAGGATGTCGGCGTCATCATCGAACGCGGTGTCAGGCAATCTGGCGCAACCTGGTAAGCCCGGGCCAAAAGGAACTGATACGTGGTATGGGTCGCGCTCAGCCTCGGTAGCAATCACGATGCCGAAGCCAATCTTTCCAGCGGACTGGATGAACTGCTGCTGCAGTTCCACGATCTTGCTCTGTCATCGGTGTTCCGTAGCGCGGCCAAAGACAGTGGCGCTGCGGACTACCTGAACATGGCCGTCGGTGTCGAAACCGACATGCCCTTGCAGGAACTGAACAAGCTCCTGAAAAAAATCGAAGACAAGCATCGGCGCGAGCGCGGCACGCCGAAATCCACGCGCGTCACGCTCGACATCGATCTCTTGCTGTACGGCGACAGGAGCGGCAATGTCGATGGCCTCATGCTGCCGCGGCCGGAAATTCTCTCGGCAGCCTATGTGTTGTGGCCGCTGTCGCAGATCGCAAACAAAAAGAAACATCCTGCGCTCAAGCAGAGTTATGCGGAGTTGTGGGAGGCTTTTGACAAGACCCGCCAGGTCATCGCGCCAGTCGCCTTTGAATGGCACGAGCGGGTCATCTCGCGCGCCAGGTGATCCCAGTCGAGGGGAACATGAGCGATTTGTTCAAATTTTCCGGCGCAGTCCGGCATGACGCGGCCATCGACGAATGGCTGTCTGGCGAACCGCACGCACTCTTCGCGCTCGCGCGCCACTGGTTCACGCAGTTCCGCAACTGCGGCGCCGACGTCAACGAACTCATTCACGACGGTTGTCCGGTGGCTTGTGTGGGCGATACTGCTTTCGGCTACGTCAACGTATTCAAGCAGCACGTCAACGTTGGCTTCTACAATGGCGCTGCGCTGAAGGATCCGCACAAGCTGCTCGAGGGAAGCGGCAAACGCATGCGTCACGTCAAGCTCAGGCCAGGCCATGACCTCGACACGGGCGCGCTTGCCGCGTTGATAGAGCAGGCCTACAAGGACATGAAAAAAGCAGTGTGATCGGCGCCGCCCGCGCGGCCCAGGGGGAATATAGATGGATAGTGTCCAGAATAACGAGAAGCAGCTGAAGTATTCGCCATGACTACCCTGCACCGCAGCACAGCCCGGGTCAGCTCGGTAAACCGCGCCGCCGAGCATAAGCTTTCGAAGCTCCCGGTTGCCGAGATCGCGCTCGTCACTGGCGAGGGCGTGGTCGGCGATGCGCATCGCGGAGAGGCGGTCAAGCACCGCTCGCGCGTGAAGCAAAACGCTGCGTTGCCGAATCTGCGGCAGGTGCATCTGCTTCACCTCGAATTACTCGAGGAACTGCGGGTCGCGGGCTTCCGCGTTGCCGCGGGGACCATTGGCGAGAACATCACGACCTCGGGCCTCGACCTGCTGGCGCTGCCCGAAGGTTCGATCCTGGTCATCGGCAGCGAGGTAAAACTCGAAGTGACCGGCCTGCGCAATCCTTGCTCGCAGCTCGATGCGTACCAGAAAGGCCTCATGGCCGCGGTTCTCGGCAGGACCGCGGATGGAGCGCTCGTGCGCAAGTCCGGCATCATGAGTGTGGTGCTGCGCGGTGGGACTATCCGGGCCGGCGATGCGATCGCCGTCGAGTATCCGCTCGCGCCGCATCGTCCGCTGCAGCCGGTCTGAGGTAGAATGCCGGCGCCGGTCATAGGCCGGTAGCGTTCTCAGGGCGGGGCGAAACTCCCCACCGGTGGTAGCTGCAGGTTCGCGCATATTGCGTAGCCGCAGAAGCCCACGAGCGCCCAGGCTTTGCCTGGGGTCAGCAGATCTGGTCCGAATCCAGAGCCGACGGTCACAGTCCGGATGAAAGAGACCGCGTGTGTTCAGCCTCGCATGTCCGCATTTCGCGGAAATGGCGGCGGCTGTATTCGCGTTTGCCCTGATTCAGGCTTTGTTTCTTCGACGAGGAAATCATGAATCAGACTCTTCAAGCTTCATCTCCATCATCCATGCGCAATGGCGTTTCGCCGCAGGTTGCCGTGATTGCGTCCGGCTGGCACCGGTCGATCATCGACAATGCGCTGCAGGCAATCAGAAGCGAGTTTGCACAAAACAATATCGCGGCAGGCAACCTCAGCTTCTTCGAGGTGCCGGGCGCCTTTGAAATCCCGCTGCACGCGCAGCGGCTGTGCCAGTCCGGTAAGTACGATGCCGTGATTGCCTGTGGCTTCGTCGTCGATGGCGGCATCTACCGGCATGAGTTCGTTGCCTCGGCTGTCATCGATGGCCTGATGCAGGTGCAATTGCAGACAGGCGTGCCCGTGTTCTCGATGGTGCTGACGCCGAAGAACTTCGACGAGGATGAAGACGAGCATGTCCTCTTCTTCTCGACGCACTTTGTCAC
>JBEGWB010000008.1:0-12915 GCA_041178065.1 Pseudomonadota bacterium
CACCGGCGTCGAGTTTGATACCGACATGATGTTCGACGTGCAGGTCAAACGCATTCACGAGTACAAGCGACAGTTGCTCAACGTACTGCATGTCATACACCTGTACGATCGCATCCGCCGCGGCGATACTGCCGACATGGTGCCACGCTGCGTGCTGATCGGCGGCAAGGCGGCACCCGGCTACGCGATCGCCAAACTCATTATCAAGCTCGTCAGCAGCGTGGCCGATGTCGTCAACAGTGATCCGCGCGCGAAGCCCCTGCTGCGCGTGGCTTTCATGCCCAATTACCAGGTCAGCGCGATGGAAGTGATTGCGCCGGGCACTGATTTGTCAGAACAGATCTCGACAGCAGGCAAGGAGGCCTCGGGCACCGGTAACATGAAGTTCATGATGAATGGCGCCGTGACGATCGGCACGCTGGATGGCGCCAACATCGAGATACGCGAAGCGGTAGGCAACGAGAACTTTTTCCTGTTCGGACTTAACGCGCGCGAAGTCGAGCATGCGCGGCGTACCTACCATCCCGACGCGATCATCGCCGGTGATCAGGACTTCCACCGCGTCATGGAACTCATCGAAACCGGGTTCTTCAGTCTCAACGAAGCGGGACTGTTCGCGCGCTTGACCGATAGCATCCGCAGCCCGCACGATCAGTGGCTGACCGCCGCCGATTTCCGCTCGTATATCGATACGCAACGCGTGGCGGCGGCGGCCTACGCGGACGCCGAACGCTGGACGACGATGAGCATCCTGAACACCGCGAGCAGCGGGTTCTTCTCCAGCGATCGCACAATTCGTGAGTACGCCAGGGATATCTGGCACATCGAAGAGGAAAACCCTCAGGTGACAAGTCGAAAAAACCGGGAACAACGCAGAAATTGATTTTTTATATATAGGTTGCGGTAGGCTATTACGAGGCGCAACCGGAACCAGAAAGGAAACTTTATGATCGAAGCCGGCCCACGTTATGTCAGCAAGCTCACCCGCAACACCTACGCGTTGATCCTGGCAGGCGGACGCGGTTCGCGACTGTATGAACTCACCGAATGGCGCGCAAAGCCCGCACTGTTCTTCGGCGGCAAGTTCCGCATCATCGACTTCCCGCTGTCGAACTGTATCAACTCGGGTATTCGGCGTATCGGAGTCGTCACGCAGTACAAGGCGCACTCGCTGATCAAGCATCTCGTGCGCGGCTGGGGCCATTTCAAGAAAGAGCTTGGCGAAGGCGTGGAAATTCTACCCGCATCGCAGCGCTACTCCGACAACTGGTACCAGGGGACAGCCGACGCCGTGTACCAGAACCTCGACATCATTCGTGGCGAAGTGCCGAGCAGCGTGCTGATCCTGTCGGGTGACCACGTATACCGCCAGGACTACGGCGACATGCTGGCCTTCCACGCCGAGAAGCAATCGGACATGACGGTGTCGTGCTTTGTCGTGCCCTGCAGCGAAGCCTCGCTTGCGTTTGGCGTCATCGAAGTGGATGAGACCGGGCGTGTCGTCGGCTTCGAGGAGAAGCCGCTGCATCCCAAGCCGATTCCTGGCGATCCAACCATGTGCCTCGCGTCGATGGGCAACTATCTGTTCCGCACCGATTTCCTGTTCGACCAGTTGCGCACTGACAGCAAGAAGGAGCAGTCGGATCACGACTTCGGCAAGAACATCATTCCGGAGATCGTCAAGACCAACAAAGTCTACGCCTACCGCTTTGCTGACCCCGCGAAGGATCAGAAGGCGTACTGGAAAGACGTGGGTACGCTCGACTCCTACTGGCTCGCGAACATCGAGCTGACGAAGCCGGTGCCGCCCCTGAACCTGTACGACCCGCGCTGGCCGATCTGGACTTTCCAGGAGCAGTCGCCGCCGGCGAAGTTTGTGTTCAACGATGACGATCGTCGCGGCTATGCTGTCGATTCGCTGGTGTCCGGAGGCTGCATCATTTCCGGTTCGAAAGTGGCGCAGTCGGTGCTGTACTCGAACGTGCGCACCAATTCCTGGTCGACGATCGAGGAGTCGGTACTGTTGCCCGAAGTCAACGTCGGTCGTCATTGCCGCTTGCGCAAGACGATCATCGACCGTGGCTGCAACATTCCGGCCAATACCGAAATCGGTTTCGATGCGGCTGCCGACGCCGCGCGTGGTTTCCGCGTGACCGCCGGCGGCGTGACGCTCGTGACTCGCGCCATGCTGGGCCAGGCTGTCGGCGGCGGGTAGGAAGGGGCAGGAAGGGGTCAGAGCCATTTGATCACGCGCTCATCCTGAACCTGCCCCGTACTACCCGATCAAATGGCTCTGACCCCGATTGGCGATCAAACGGCTCTGACCCCGATTGGACCCCGATTGAAAGATTCCGATTGAACGATACGAACCCCCGCTCGCGACACGCAGTTTATTGAGAATTAAATGCACATAGTAATGATCGCCGCCGAGAACGGTGTGCTGAAGGGCGCCAAGGTCGGCGGCATTGCAGACGTCATCCGCGACGTTCCGCGTGCGCTGGCGCAACGTGGCCACCAGGTCACCGTGCTGACGCCGGGTTACCAGGCGTTGTCGAGACTGCCGGGCGCGCACCGGCTGCACACGCTGACGGTAAACTTCGGCAACCGGCTCGAAACGCTCGAGCTGTTCCGCATCGACACTCCCGACGAGCCTGCCGACATCCGGCACTTCGTGCTCGAACATCCGCTGTTCGGCGCCTGCGGTGCCGGGCGCGTCTACTGCCACGATGCCGATGAGCCGTTTGCTACCGATGCCAGCAAGTTCGCGCTGTTCTGCCATGGTGTGTGCTGCTCGCTGGTGACCAATGCCTTCGGCGAGTTCGACGCGCTGCACCTGCATGACTGGCATGCCGCGCTCGTGTTGCTGCTGCGCGAGAATTTCCGCCCCTATCAGGCCCTGCAACAGTTCCCTGCCGTTTACACCGTGCACAACCTGCAGCTGCAGGGCGTGCGTCCCTTTGCCGGCAACCTGTCGTCGCCGGCGCACTGGTTCTGGGGCATGAAGTACGCGCGCGCACCGGTGGTCGACCCGCGCTATCCCGACTGCATCAACCTGATGCGCACCGGCATCAATCTCGCCGACAAAGTGCACGTCGTATCCCCGACATACGCGCAGGAAATACTGCAACCAAGCAACCCGCAGCTGGGACTGATCCGCGGTGAAGGCCTCGAAGCCGACCTGCGTCGCATCGACAAGGAGAACAAGCTGTTCGGTATCCTCAACGGCTGCGATTACCATAACTTCAAGGCGAGCGACAAGAAGCCGGACAAGAAGCAGTTCATCGCGGTTGCAACAGCGGCGCTGGAGCAGTGGTTGCGTGGCCGCGACCAGATCGACGTTACGCATTTCCACGCACTGCAGCGCCTGATGAACTGGGCCCAGCGCAAGCAGAAGGATCAGATCGTCGTTGGTTCCGTCGGCCGCCTGACGCCGCAGAAGGTGAGCCTGCTACAGGTCGAAACCGCGCTCGGCGTTTACGCAATCGATGGCCTGATGCAGCGGCTGCACGACAAGGGCTACCTGATCGTCGTCGGTAGCGGCGATCCTGTGTGCGAGAAATTCCTGCGCGACGCGATGCTGCGCCATGACAACCTGCTATTCCTCTGCGGCTACTCCGAAGATCTCGGCGACTTGCTATACCGCTTCTGCGACCTGTTCCTGATGCCGAGCACCTTCGAACCCTGCGGCATCAGCCAGATGCTGGCGATGCGCGCGGGCACGCCGCCGCTGGTGCACAAGGTCGGCGGCCTTGCCGACACCGTGCAGCACATGGCCAATGGCTTTACCTTCGATGGCGCCAACAGCCACGAACAGGTCCAGAACATGCTGCAGGTTTTCGAGGATGTGATTCAGTTGAAGAACGACAAGGTTCCGGTATGGCAGGCCATCTGCCGCAACGCGGCGGCGGCGCATTTCTCGTGGGATTTGACGGTGCAGGAGTATGAGAAGAATTTATATAACTAGTTTTTTCTGATGGAGCCGCAAGTCCAGAAATACGATAGCTCGCAACTATGCGTGTGTCTTCGATGGTCATACCGGGGATACGGCTGGCGAATAGCTCCCGATACGCGTGCTGCCGCTCCGTTGCCGTAGTTCCGAGCGCCAGATAATGCGGGTGTTGCGTCAACAGCCCAATCTCCTTTCCGACTCTGTTTCCGCGGTAGCGGGACCAAGGGTATTCCGCCGGATGTTTGACCATCCCGGCTCGATAGTCCTATTTGAGACATTGATCACAACTTTGCGCATTGCCGGCAAATAACAAACGCAATAGTAAATGTAACGGATGTAGCATGCGCGGCATGTCCTGAGCCGTGACCTATGCGCTCTTGCACTACAAAGTCATTAAGTCGAAAACCAGGATCCCATCAGCTTTATGCTTGTTTCACACTACCCGCACCGCGTTGACCAGCCTGACATTCAAGGCGCCGATGGCAGCGCAACCATCACTTCGGCCTAGGCGCCGAGTGTCGATATTACCGGCATAAACGCCGCACCGCCCGACCCAGGGCAAGCAATCACGCCTTACGAAGTTTCGTGCCGCGACCTCGCGGCGACGGATTGCCGCTTTTAGCCCGCCTATAAACTGATTCGATATTTCCTAAAGATGAGAACATACATGTCCCAGCCCGTTTTTGCGCGCCTGTCCAACCCATCTCCTCGGCAGCTCCTCGTCGCCGGCAGTGCCGCGGATGACATCCGCCAACTGGTCAATGGCGCAGCCGTTCCAGCCATTTCCCTGGACCCAAA
Source organism: Pseudomonadota bacterium (assembly GCA_041178065.1). Lineage (GTDB taxonomy): Bacteria > Pseudomonadota > Gammaproteobacteria > Pseudomonadales > Pseudohongiellaceae > CAILUG01. The sequence continues at coordinate 4,748 of JBEGWB010000008.1, forward strand.
TGTAAGTCCACTATCACAGATCACCATGGCACTGGGCGGGCAGTCGCTTGATGTGCTGCACCTCGTCGGCCACGGCCGTTACGGCGCCATTCAACTGGGCGGCGAATGGATCGATGCCGCAGCGCTGGTTGAGCAGTGCGCGTGGGTGTGCCAGTGGAAGGTCCAAACCATCGCATTGTGGGGTTGTGACATTGGCCAGGACAGTCCTCTTGTGCAGACGCTGGCGCAACTGAGCGGTGCCTTCGTTCATGCCAGCGATCGCCCTCTCGGTATGACCGACAGCGGGCCGCACTGGGAGTTGCGCGGCGGCTTCCCGGCGGAACTACTTCCTTTTTCGCCAAGCGCTTTGCAGCAATGGCCTCATCAGCTGGCAAGCTATTCATTCGGCAATGCCTACCGTGTCACCAGCGTCGTCGACAAGGAAACCAACACACACAACTTCGATTACGCACAAGCCCTCGGCAAGGTGTCGATCAGTGATGGCAACGGTTCCGCGAACTTCAGTGGTAACGATGTGTCTGTCACGGCAGTCGGCGCTCAGACTTCTTACGGCTGGATTAGTCGCCCGATCAAGGTAGGCGGCAAGATCGTTGGCTTTTATATGTGGACCGACGAGGACTTCACCAGCCTTGCCGCCGCACAGGCCGATGGCAATGCGGACAGCGAATCGGCGGACGCACCCGCCGCTCCAGGCACGGCGGACAACAGCGGCTTCATCCTCGTCGTCGACCAAAGCTATTTCGATAATCTCGCCGCCACCAGTGGAACGATCAAGAACGTCGGCTCTTCGTCCGACCCCGTCTCCACGGCGCTGAACTCGGTACTGCCGGTCAATACCGGACCTACTGCGGTTGCCGATGAGAGCAATCTATCGCTCGCCGCAGGCGCGAGCGGTGGACCCGCACAGGAACTCAGCGCCACCGTGGCAACCGTCAATGCGGTCGGCAACGGGCTCACTAATGACACCGATCCGAACGCTGGTGACACAAAAACCGTCATCAAGATCGGTACCACGGCGGCGAGCCAGGACGTCAGCGCCAGCACGACTTCCGCGAATGGCACCGCTGTCACTGGCCTCTACGGCACACTGACGCTCGGGAGCGACGGAACTTACAGCTATGCGGTGAACAACAGCAACGGTGCGGTCCAGACCCTGCGTCTGAGCACCAATACCCTGACGGATGTATTCACGTACACGATGAAGGACTCGACTGGCGTCACGTCGACAACGACGCTTACGGTCAAGATCATCGGCGCAAACGACACGCCTGTGGCTAACGGCGACGCGAACTCGGCGAAGGAATCCATCCAGGCGGCTGATGCCGATCAGTACAGCGTGACTGACATTCAGGCCGCCAAAGCCACCGGCAACGTGCTCACCAACGACACCGATGTTGACGGCAATGGCGAGACAAAATCCGTGGCAAGTCTGGGCGCAACTGCCACCGGCAGCACGGCAGCCGCCAAGACGATTCTGAGCTTCAACACGCTCAACTCCAGCGTGAAGGCCGGTGCCTATGTATTCCTGGACGATGCGAATAAGACGCCATTGAAGAGTTCCACAGGTAGCCAGATTACGATCGCGTCGATCGATGCGGTCGCTAAAACCTTCACCTTGAGCGCAGCAGTGGACTCCACCAATTCTGGCGGCGTAACGCTCAGCACGCAGGTGCTAGGTTTTGCCGGCAACACCGCGGGCACCTCGAACTACAAAACGTCGACGATCAGTTCCAGCTCCACCGGTGGTGGTCTCAGCATCACGCCGACCGGCGGTATCATTGCAATTGGCATGACGGTGCAGGGCACCGGACTGGCGACGGATCCAACGGTTACCGGCCTGACATACGATGTGAACGGTGCTGTCACCGGGGTGACACTCAGCGCCGTGCCCGCTACGTTGACGAACGCCGCGCTGACGTTCTCGGCCAGCACGGGCACCACTCTTACTGGTCAGCACGGTACGCTCGTACTCAACAGTAACGGTAGCTACACCTACACACCAACCCCAAACAATCCTGAGCTCAGCGAGGGTCAGTCTGCCAATGATGCGTTCCAGTACGTCATGCAGGATGCCTCGGGCCTACAGTCGACGGCGACGCTTACTATCCGTGTTTATGGCACAGGCACTAACGATCCCAACGCCGTCGCAGACACTGGCGTGGCAGTCGAGAAGGGCGGCACCAACAACGGCACTGCGGGAACTGACCCCAGCGACAACGTCCTGACCAACGACACTACCCCCGACGGCGGCACACTGTCGGTAACCCACGCGCGCATAAACAGCACGACGACAGAAACGGCCGTTACCACCAACACGGCAATCACTGGCGTCTACGGCACGTTGACCATCAGCTCCACCGGTGCCTATGCCTATACGGTCAACAACGACAATTCGACAGTGCAGGCCCTTAACATCGGTGATTCGCTGACAGACACCTTTCTTTACAAAAACTATAACTCCTCGGCCAAGCTGAACGACGTTGCGACGCTCACGCTCACGATCAATGGCGCCAACGACGCTCCGGTTGCTTCGAATGACCTCGCTATCGCGAGGGAAGCCGACAACTACGGCGGAACCGGTTATAACCCTTCTGGCGACTTGATGGCGAACGACAGCGATGTGGACAACACCACACTCACGGTCACGGCGATCCGCACCGGCAGCGAAGGAGGTTCGGGCACCTCCGGCACCCTGGGTACGTCACTCGCCGGCCAGTACGGCAGCCTGACCCTGAACAGCAGTGGCGCCTGGTCCTACGCGGTCGACAATAGCAACAGTAAAGTCGATTCGCTCGGCAGCGGCCAGACTTTGACCGATACCTTTACCTACACCGTGAAGGACAACAGCCTGACCGCTACCGCTGAACTGACAGTCACTATCCAGGGCGAGGAAGATGGCGTCCAGGTCGAAGACATAACGGTCAACGAAGGTTCGCCGTATGCGATTTTCTCGGTGTACGGCGTGGCCGCACAGCAGGTCAAGCTCTCACTCGCCGACAGCATAGCAACGGTCGATGATGGCGTCGGTACCCCGCCCACGGACGGAAGCTCTGACTATTCGCCCGCTCTGCAATACTGGGATGGTTCTGCCTGGACGAATTACGCCGTCAACGCCAGCATCAGCATTCCGAGCGGGGGTGCTCTGCTGGTGCGGGTTGCGGTCATCAACGACACCGCCAATGAAGGCGACCATACCTTCAAGCTAAACGTCAACACAACGGACAACGAGGTATACGACGCCATCGCAACGATCAATGATCGCGGCGAGGGAACGGTATTTGGCAGTGGAAACCCAACTATCACTAACGGTATACCCATCGCGCCAGAAGACTCGTCCGCCACGAAAGACGACGATCGTCCGATCACGATCACGGGTGGCACCTATAACGAAGCGTCGCCGCGCGCGGTGTTCACTGTTTCCGCAGCCAACGGGCAAAAATTTACGCTGGATGCTGAGGATCTCGCCGACACCGGCAAGACCGCCACCGGCGATGACAACGACAACGACAGCGCCGACGGCGATGCCGCAGGCGATGCGCTGACCAACGCCAACATCTACTACTCGCTCGACAACGGCGCCACCTGGGCGCTCTATTCCAGCGCAATCACCGCCGGCAGCCTGCCGGTGCTCGTCGCGGTCGATATCACGAACGAGACCGACAGCGTATTTGAAGGTGAGCAGCAGCTGAAGCTGGTGGCGACCTCCGGCACGCGCGACAACAGCGGCTATGCCTCGATCAAGGACGACGGCACCGGCACGATCACCAGCGCGATCACTGCTGCGACCACCACCGACACCGGCGCCAACAACGCCAACGCAACGAAGGACGATGACCGCAGCATTACGGTCACGAGCGGCACCTACAACGAGGCCTCGCCGCGTGCTGTGTTCACCGTCACCGCCATCAACGGCCAGAGTCTCACGCTGGATGCGCAGGATCTCGCCGGCACCGGCAAGACCGCCACCGGCAACGACGGCGACGCCGACCTCGCCGACGGCGACGCCCCCGGCGATGCGCTGACCGCCGCCAACATCTACTACTCGCTCGACAACGGCGTGACCTGGGCGCTCTATTCCAGCGCAATCACCGCCGGCAGCCTGCCGGTGCTCGTCGCGGTCGACATCACGAACGAGACCGACACCGTATATGAAGGTGAACAGCAGCTGAAGCTCGTGGTCAACGGCGGCCTGACGACCGAGTCCTCCGGCTATGCCTCGATCAAGGACGACGGCACCGGCACGATCACCAGCGCGATCACTGCCGCGACCACCAACGACGCCGGCACCAACGACGCTACCGCAACGAAGGACGATGACCGTCCTGTCACCGTTTCGGTGGTGGATGCAGCCAACCCGAACGCCTCTCCTGCCGATGACTCCGTGGTCGAAGGCAACAGCCTCGTTTACACGGTGTCATTCAACGTGGCCAGCACCGCCGTTACTACGCGCAGTCTAGTCATTGGGGGCACTGCGGCCGGCGCAGACTACGGTACGTTCACCTACAGCAATGGCGTGACATTCAGCGGTGGGGTGCTGACGATTCCGGCAAACGTCTCATCGTTCACAATTACGGTGCCCACGACCGATGATTCGATCACAGAATCTGCCGAAACGCTGATTCTCACTGTTGGTGGCACCGCAGCCACGGGCAACATCACCGACAATGACAATGCCGGCCTTGTTCTCGGCGCGGCCTCGGGCAATACAACGGAAGACGGCGGCACGGCAACCTTTACGGTGCGCCTGGGCAGCCAGCCCACGAGCAATGTTTCGATCACTGTCAGCAGCAGTAATACGAGCGAGGGTAGCGTTGCGCAGACACTGACCTTTACAGCCGCCAACTGGAACACGACACAAACGGTCACGGTGACGGGGGTCGACGATCCGGTTGTGGATGGTTCAATCGCATACAACGCGCTGGTATCGAGCAGCTCTGCTGACACGAACTACAACAATCGTTCGGGTCAGGTCGCAATTGTGAATGCGGATAATGACGTTCCGCCTCCACCCCCGCCACCCCCCCCACCGGAGCCACCGGCGCCACCGGCGCCACCGCCACCGCCACCGCCACCGCCACCGCCGCCACCGCCACCGCCACCGCCGCCACCGCCGCCGGAGCCGCCACCACCACCACCGCCGCCGTTTGGCGCGGATCTGGATCCCAAAACCGATAGCGGCCAGAACGACCGCGTCACCAACGTGATCAATCCGGAATTCACCATCAAGGCCGATCGCGTAATGGAATCAGGCGACACGGCTGTACTGCTGGATCCCGCCGGTCAGGTCGTTGGTACCTCACAGGTCACGCCTGGCGATGTGTCCAATGGCACGATCAACGTGCCAACGCAGGCACTTGATGACGGCACGTACACGTTCCTCGCGCAGATTCGCAACCCGGATGGCACGATCAAGGGACAGGCTCCTGTGGTGGTAACGATCGTTACTGACCGCGACGGGGTACAGCCATCGGTAGAGCGCGCGGCCAACAACGGGGACATCAACCGCGACGGTGTCCAGGACTGGGAGCAGAACAACGTGGCCCAGCTGCCGCTAAGCTCACTGCAGGAATTCCTCGCAGGCTCCAGAGCGCCGTCCAGTTCGTTCGGCGCGATCATTGCGGGTGACGTCTCAAACGTTAACCCGGGTGCTCCGGCTCAACTCGACAATACCGCCCAGCTACTCGACATTTCCCTGCAGCCGCTGCCCGCGCCACTGCCGGCGAAGTTCACGGCCGCGACACCCGTGTTCAACTTCTCGGTCTCGAGTGAAGCCGGGAAGTCGCTTAACGACTCCGCGCCGGGCGTGCCAGGTCTGCAGAGTCGCATCGTGATCGAGCTGCCCGGCGGCGTGAAGGCGAATACGTACCAGAAATTCAATCCAGCGACCGGTAGATGGGCCAGCTTCGTCGACGACCAGAACCTCGCCACGTATGACGATGGCGCGACGCTGATCGACGCGAACGGTGATGGTCTGGTGGAGCGCATCGTCGTGACCCTTACCGATGGCGGTCCCGGCGATGAAGACGGCCTCGTCAACGGCGTCATTGTCGATCCAGGCCTGCTTGCGTTCGAACAGAAAGCCAGGCCTGTGTATAGCGTGCTGCTCAGCAGCGGCGACCGCTATTACTCGAGCAATGCTACGGAAGCAGCGAAGATGGCGGCCGGTAAGGGCAATGTCTTCGAAGGCTCGCGTTTCGACATGCTCGAAAGCGCGCAGGGCGGCCAGAAGATCTACGCCAACAAGAATTTCATTACCGAAGACTGGTATTTCGCGGCGGAAGGCCAGGACATGCCTTATTACTGCTATATCCGCCAGCCGGACAGTGGCTTTACCGCGGCAGCCGCAGGGAAGGGACCAGGCGCGGATTTTTCACTCTACATGAATGAAGCCGGTATCACGCAGCTGCTCACGCAGGTAGAGGCAACGCAGCTTGGGCTCGTTGCCAAGGGCTACAAGCAATATGGCCCGATCTTCAACACGACGACGACTGCGGCATACACCTTCGATGCGGAAGGCTATCTCATGACAAATCGCGGCAACGCCGACGTTCGCAGCCTCGTCACGAAACTGGCGCTCGAGTACACAAAGACGTCGGATGCAGGCTTCGTCGATATCGTGGAACTTCACTACCTCAACCAGGTGGCGCTCGTGGGCCTGCCACAGGGCAGATCCGCCAGCGCCGCCGACCTGAACGCAGCCTTTGGCACAGCGTTCCTGGCCTGACCAATTTACCTGGAGTAAACGTAATGAAATTGAGTTACCGCTGTTTTGCTATAGCCCTCACAGGCCTGGCTGTTGTACCTGCGGCACTATGCGCGCAGGAACAGGAAGACCGCGAACCGCAGAACTATATTGGCGCGCATGTGGGCATGCACGACGTTGATGAGTGGCTGGGCAGTGTCGATCTCGGCAACAACATTGCATTCGACGGCGTGGTCCGCCTCGACAGTAAATGGGAAGCAGGTCTCATGCTGGGCCGCGAATATGCTTTTTGGCGCTGGGAGCTCGAGTACCAGCAGGGGCGCTATGATGCGAAATCAATCCAGCTTGGTACGCAGACTGGCACGGTCAGCGACAGCGGCAAGTATCAGGCGCTGACGCTCAATGCATACCGCGTCGAGCAGCTCAGTGAGCGCATCGATGTTTATGCCGGGCTTGGTATCGGCTGGGGCATGGCTGCTTTGCCAGCGATGGGATTCACTGGCGGTTGCCAGTGCTTCGCAGCGGCAGAGAACACCGGCTTCGTATGGCAGTGGCGCCTTGGGGCCGAATACCGCATTGGTGACAACCAGGAACTGTTCGTGCAGTACTCGCAGATCATGAACCTGCCGGGACCGGAGGCTACTGACAGGGCACCTATGATCCATTATGAAAACAGGGATATCGCCACAGTGGGCATTGGCTGGCGCTGGCCTTTCTGACGTAAAACTGACGAAGCAACCGTGGCGACTGCGCGCCACGGTTTGCTCGTTTGTTCCCGTACCTGTGGGTAAAAATTGTGGCGACTCTATCTTTTAACGGTCACGCGCAAGAGGTGAGATGCCACTGACGGATCATCGGCATCGGTTACCAGCAACAGGCGAAGCTCCGGGCTTTTTCCATTGCAGCCAGGCTCCAGCGCTATACCCTCCACCTTCGGGTTGCCCTGCAGATACTCGATCTGCGTGATGTGGCCATTGCGGTCGACGATGCAGATTGCGGAAGCCATGCAGGCGCCGTCGGCGTAACTGTTGTTGGTGTTCTCGGCGACGGTGCAGAAGATCCAGATGCCATCGGCGAGCGCGGTAGCGTCGGTCGGCGCCAGCGGTACGCCGTCGACGATTCCCGGCTCCAGATACTGTATGCGCGTCGTAGCGGGCGGCCGTGCCGTATCGTCGAGTAGCCAGTCCTTGAACGCCTGCCAAGCGAAGCTGATGCGCGCGCTCGGTCCGCCTTTGTTACCGCGCTGTAGCAAGTGCAACTCTCCATCACCGACGAACGCTCCCTCGATGTTGAGATCGCTGAATTGATCCTGCAAGGGCGTGTATAGCGCGCTGAGGTCCAGTTCCAGCATCTGACCTTGCAGCGCACCGCCAGCATCGAGTGCGAGCAATCGTCCATGGCAGCGGCTCGGGCGTGAGCCGGAGCCGAGGGCAAGCAGCGCGCCGTGGGGATACAGTTCCATTGC
>JBEGWB010000009.1:0-5550 GCA_041178065.1 Pseudomonadota bacterium
TGGCCGCGAAATGACCGACGGTGGCAACTGGCAGCTTGGCTTCAACATCAACAACCTCTTCGATCGCGATCCGCCGATCATTGCAGGCGCTGGTGGCCAGGCGCTGAGCAATAGCCACGACCAGTTTGGTCGTCGCTATCAGGTCAGCTTGAATATGAACTTCTAAGCGGTTCGCAAGAACCTGACTGGAAGGACAGGGACAGGGAAGTCCCAGCTATTAAAAAAGCCGGTAACGATTTGGTCGTTACCGGCTTTTTCATGTCTGGGCTTTGGGCTACCGAAAGCTGCAATGCGCACTTCAGGTGCTGGTGGCTTCGAGCGCCGCAGGCGCCTTTTCACGGCGCGGCCCGGCGTACTCGCCCGCTTACCCTCTCCTTAGACCAGCCCCAGTTCCCGGTTGACGATCGCAGCGCCCTGGCCGAGTGCCATCAGCTTGGCGCGCGCCGACGCGCGTGGCAGGTATTTCAGGCCGCAGTCCGGCGCGGCGATGAGGCGCTCCGGCGAAATGTACTTCAGTGCCTGACGGATACGGTCAGCGACGATCTCCGGCGTTTCCGGTGTTTCGTCACCGAGGTTGATGACGCCGACCATGATGACTTTCGAGGCGAGCGCGTCGAGCGCAGCCTTGAGGTTGAGCGAGGTCGGCTGCGCCGCTTCAATGGATACCTGCTTCACCTTGATTTGCTCGACAAGTGGTAGACAGGAGTAGCCGTTCTCGTTCTTGTCGGACACCATAGCCGCGTAACCGAAGCAAACGTGCAGGGCGGTTTCGCCAACGACGCCTTCGAGCGCCTTGTTGACGGCACGCACGCCGTATTGCGCGGCTTCTTCCTGCTTTGCCTGCAGGTAGGGTTCGTCGAGCTGGACGATGTCGGCGCCTGCGGCGAACAGCGCTTTCATTTCGGCGTTGACGACGTCGGCGTAACCCATCGCAAGTTCTTCGCTGCTCTTGTAATAGTCGCTGACAGCGAGCTGCGCGAGCGTGAAGGGGCCCGGGATCGTGATCTTCACTGTGCGCTTCGTGTGGGCTTTGAGGAATTTCACGTCGTCGACATGTACCGGCCTGATGAGTTTCAGCGGCGCTGAAATCAGGGGAACCTTGTTGGGCTTGCCGGCGCGACCGACCAGAATTTCGTGCTTCTCGCGATTGACGCCTTCTGGCGCGTTGGCAAGCGGAGCAGAGTAGCTTTCGCGGCGGACTTCACCGTCGGTGACGATGTCGATGCCCGCCAGTTCCATGTCTTCAAGCACGCTGAGTACAGCGTCATCCATGGCTTCGTGGCGCTGCTCTGGGGCGATGCGCCACATTTCATTGGAGATGATGCGCGCGGGCAGGCGCGTTTTCAGTGCATGGCGGTCGATCAGCCATTCGGGCTGCGCATAGCTGCCGACAAGGGCGGTGCGGATTTTTTTCGACATATGTTTTTCTTCTGGTTGGGGTGGAGGGCAGGGGGATTATACCCGCCTTCGTGCTGCGCACTACGGCGCGGCAAGCCCGCTGGCTCTACTCAGGGCCAACGAACTGCTTCGGCAATGGCACGGTCCCTTGCGTTGACTGGACCTGCCGGCCCCCTTATTCTGGCCACCCTCTCATTCCCCCGAAAAGGTACCTCGCATGACTGTTCAATATCACAAGGAAGGCGAATGGTGGGTCAGCCCCTGGAACGTCAAACCTGAAGTTCGCGCTGCCTTCCCCGACCTGCCGAAGAAGGTCGAAGTGCATGACGCGACGCTTCGTGATGGTGAACAAACCCCCGGCGTGGTCTTCAGCCCCGAAGACAAGATCGCGATGGCGGAGATGATGTCGGATGTCGGCATCGACCGCATCGAAGCCGGCATGCCCGCCGTATCGCCCGATGACTACAAGGCAATCAAGACCATCTGCGGCCTTGGACTGAAGTCGAAGATTTTCACCTTTGCGCGCGCAATGCAGGCCGACATGGATGCGGCCGTCGACTGCAAGGCTGACGGTGTCATCATTGAAGTTCCGATCGGCTACCCGAAACTGAAATACCAGTTCGGCTGGACCTGGGAAGACGTATTCAAGAAGAGCAGGGACGCGATCAAGTATGCGAAAGAGCGTGGCCTGTATACCGTGTTCTTCCCCTACGATACGACGCGCGCCCGTGAAGAAGACCTGACGAGCCTGCTCGACGCCATCATGAACGAGTCACCGCCCGATTCCGTGGGCGTCGTCGACACGATGGGCTGCGCGCTGCCCGAAGCGATCAAGTACATGGTGCGCCTCGTGCGCAAGCAGACTGGCCTGCCGGTCGAGATCCACACGCACAATGACTTTGGTCTCGGCGTTGCCACAGAACTCGCCGCGGTAGAAGCCGGCGCTACTGTCGTGCACTCCTGCGTCAACGGTCTTGGCGAGCGCACCGGCAACGCGGCGATGGAAGAACTCGTGCTGGCGTTGGAAGTGCTGTACGGCATCCCGATGAACTACAACATGAAGAAATTCCCCGAGCTGTTCGCGCTTGTGTCGAAGATGTCCAACATCCCGATCGCGCAGAACAAGCCCGTTGGTGGCTCGCGCAACTTCACGCGTGAATCCGGCATCGGCGTTGACCTCGTCATCAAGGAACCACTGGCAATGTTCGGCACACATCCGGCACTCACCGGCCGCAGTGGCGACATCGTCCTTGGCAAGAAGAGCGGCAAGCGTTCAGTGACCTTCAGCCTCGAGCAGATGGGCATCAACGACACGCCTGACGACAAGGTCGCGCAAATCCTGGAACAGGTAAAGGCGCTCGGCATCAAGAAAAAAACTATCATCACCGACGACGAGTTCCGCGCAATCATCAAAGGAATTCTCTGATCATGCGGGAGTCCGCCCACGGCACTGACGCTGGTGCAAGCGCTCCGGTCCGCCGCATAAATTCGGCATAGCCGCGACAGTGTGTGTAAAAAAGGGCTCTTCGGAGCCCTTTTTTTGCATTCCGCAAAGGTAAGCGCGGCGCCTTAAGGATGCTTTTTCCGCTACTGGAGTGGTGGCCTCGACTACAGTGCTATTCGGGCATCCGTGACGAATGATGGTCAACGATCAGCCACTGATCGCCAATCTTGTGGTAAACGAAGCTGTAGCGCAGGCGTATTGGTGCGGCATCGCCGATCTTCGTTTCATAGTTCCCGGTATTGACGGCGACATCGTCATAAACCCGGATGTGCTGTGGCTCGACGAAATTCATTTCGACGCGCGCCGTCAGTCCCGCAAAGTATTCCCGGATCAGCGCGTGGCCCACGCGCACCACTGGCGAGCCGGTTCCGTGCAGTATGCCGTCCTCGGCGTACAGCGCTACCATGCGGTCAGGATCGCCGAGCGCGATGCTGTCGACCCATGCCTGGCCGGCGGCGCGTATCTCGTCTTCGGGAGCCGCAGTGACCTGCAGGGTGCCGAACAGGGCAGCGAACATCAGGCAAAGTCGGACGAGTTTCATCGCAATATCCTTGGGTTGTCGTGGCAATTACCGGTTGAGGCGGGTTCAGCATAAGCCTGCCGCTCGTTTCGTGCCAGGCGACGGTGCAGGCGCTCGGCGAGGGTGAATCTTTCGTGTCGCCTACGAGACTCGTCAGCAGCAGAAATCTGTACAATCCATGATGCGTGGGATCGAGCCTTGCAGCCCGCCCACAACCGCGCAGAAGCAAGGACTCCAGTGTCATGGCGGCGACGCCTTCTATTTCATCCAGTTTCCTTGCTCTCGCCGGGCAAGCAAGGCTCCTTGCCGCGAGCGGCGCAAGGTTCGCGTTAGCGCTCCTGCTCTGCCTTGTTGCGCTGGCGCCCCTGGGTGCGGCCGAGGTCAGCCTCTGCGAAAGCGCGGCGCTGTCGGGCAATGAGGGCACGCAGATGTATGGGCCCGAGGGCGAGCTTCTTGTTCTGCGAGTTGCCGCCGATGCGGTCGCTACAGAGGCCTGTGTCGACCTGCAGTTACCCCTGCCGCTGCCTGCCGTGCGCTGGTTCTCGCTGACCGACATTCCACCTGAATCGCCCCCTGAACGCCTCAGCCTGCAAGGTTACTTCGACGAACGTGCGGCGCGCGTAAGCGAAGTAATTCATCAGCAACAGCAGGCGCAGGTCGAGCCTGGCTTTCTTCCCTTTTATACCGATATGCAGGCTAACCTCGACGCACGCGCGTTCGGTATCGAAGAACGCGCGCATCTGGATGGACGCGACGTCGTCTGTGGCGCTGGCGAACAGATTGCGGGCATCGTGTTGCGGCCGGATGGGTTGGTGGCGCCGCTGCCCGGCATGGAGCTGCGGATTGCGGCAACTGGCACCGGCACTTTTCGTGTTGCCATTGCCGACGCCGAGCGGGAGCGCAGAGACAATCCATACGAACTTGGTGCGCTTGTGCTGGATGGCGGGGTGCTCAACGTGAGCTACGTCGTGCCGGACGCCATGCAGCGCTGGACCAGCCTTACCATCATTTGTCCGCAGGCGGCAGCGACGCTGACTTTGTCATCGATGATGCTCGTGCCGCCCCAAGGCACTGTCAGGGTTGCGCAACGTGCAACGTGGTTGTGGTCGCCGCAGCTGTGGTTGCACGCACCGGAAGCGGTGTGGCGCCTTGCAGAGCAGGAACAGCTCGGCAGGATTTACGTCACTGTTCCCCTCGCGGAATCCGGGGGCGTGGCGAATGCCGAGGCGTTCGCGCATTTCGTTGCCGAGGCGACGACGCGCAATATCGCTGTATGGGCGGTAATCGGCGATCGCGCCGATGTGGTTCCGGAAAATCTTACGTTGTTGCTGCAGCGCGTCGATGCGTATCGGCGGTACAACGCGGAGCATGCCGACACGCCGCTTGCGGGTTTGCAGCTCGACATTGAACCCTACCTGTTGCCCGGCAGCACACTGGCGCCCGACTACTGGCGCGAGCGCTACGTTGCCACGATCAGCGCTGTACATCGGCAACTTGCGCAGCAGCTGCCGCTGGATCTCGTCATGCCTGTCTGGTGGGGTTTACATCCGGCCTGGGGTTCGCGGCTGCTGGACGCACTCGTGTTGCCTGGCCTCAGCGTGACGGTGATGAATTACCGCACGGATGGCGATGTGCTGCGCGCGGGCGCGACGCCTTTTCTTGCGTGGGGTCTCGAAAATGACAGCGCCGTCGCGATGGCGCTCGAGAAGGGGCGTATCGGCGTCAATGCCGGTGACGGTCGCGATGAGCGCCGGACCGACTATGCGCGCGCCGACGCGGGCGAGTTGTGGATGCTGGAACTCGGCGGCATCTCGCTGCTCGTGTTGCTCGACAAGGTGTATGAGGATCTGCCCGGGCAGGCTTACCTGAAGAGCGCTGAGCGCAAGGTCAGCACTGGCGATATCAGCTTCGCCGACGCCCCGGAGAACCTGCAGGCACTCGCGGCTACGCTGGAAGCCGAATGGTCCGCGTGGGATTCGTTCGCAGGACTGGCAATACACGGTCTCGACCAGGACCTCGAGCTGCCGCCACCAGCGGCAGCATCGGCACCCTAGACTTACTTCGCCGGCAGCAACTTGATCATTGGCACGGTAGGTGTTGGCAGCAAGCGCTTGATCGACGCCGAGTA
>JBEGWB010000010.1:0-9129 GCA_041178065.1 Pseudomonadota bacterium
GACCACACGCTGCGCGGCAGGGTTCTCATCCAGAAGCCATTCCGCGCTTCAGAACTGCTACTGCAAGTGTCGCTGGCCATCGCGCAGGGCTAAGCCGGCAGCCGCGCGTCATCGCTGAGCCAGTATTCGCGCTGTATCCTCACCCCCTCACTGGAATCCTGCGGCTGGCTGCATGCCAGTTGCGTCTTCTGCATGCAGTAGACAAATTGCGCAAAGCCTCTATTGCAAATGCGAATCATTATTATTACGATTGCCGGCACTGTTGATCTTCCAGGGAGAAGTTGATGAGCACGCCCCCAATCGCCCAGGGTCGAGTACCTGCGGGTACCCGCGCAAATACCCCATCAATCCGCAGCCGCCCGCATGCGCGCACAGTGGCCCCCCTGCACAAGTCCCTGCTGGCGCTCGCCCTCGTGGCGGTGCCACTGGCAGCACAGGCGCAGCAGGCGCCGCGCGGCGACAGCGATGCCGACGTAATCGACGTCAGGGGACGCAGCAACCGCATCCGCGTCGACACCTCGGCCAACACGAAATTCACGCGGTCGCTGCTCGATACGCCGCAAACCGTGCAGGTGATTACGCAGGCGATGCTGCAGGAGCAAGGAGCTACATCGTTGATGGACGCGCTGCGCAACACCCCGGGCATCACGATGCAGCTTGGCGAAAACGGCAACACTTCGGCTGGCGACACTTTCCAGATGCGCGGCTTTTCGACTGCCAGCTCGACCTTCGTCGATGGGATCCGCGACCTCGGGGCCGTCAATCGTGATGCCTTCAACCTGGAGCAGGTCGAGATCGCGAAAGGGCCGGCGGGCGCAGACGTAGGGCGCGGAGCCGCGTCCGGCTACGTGAACCTCATTACGAAGCAGCCGGCACGTGACATGGGCACGGCGCTCACGATGGGTTATGGCACGGCCGACAGCCGGCGCCTGACCTTCGATGCTGGCGTGAATCTCGGCGCCACCGGCGCGGCGCGAATCGATGCACTGGTTGCTGAAGGTGGCGTCGCCAGACGCGACGAGGTCAGCAACCGCAACTACTCGCTTGCTCCGTCGCTTGCTGTGGGTCTCGGTACCGCGACGCGGCTCTATCTGCTGTCGCAGCACGTCAAACAGGACAACACGCCCGACGGTGGCATACCAGCGCTCGGCCGCGCCGGCTACCAGGCGCTGCCGTTCTACAACACGACGACGAACAACGTGACGACCACCACCGGGAACGCGGCCACGCGCGCGCTCGCGGCGGCCATCAATGCGGCACCGGCGATCGACCGCACGAACTACTACGGTTATGCGGGCGATAGCGAAGATATCACGGCCAACATGCTGACCTTCCGCGTCGAACACGATCTCGGCGATTACACAGTGATTCGCAACATATCGCGCGCTGGCCGTACCGACATGATGCGCGTGTTGAGCGGTGCGAATTCGCCGACGGTCAGTGCTGCAACGGTGAATCCCGGCAATGCAGCCTACCTGAACCCGAACGATCCCGCCGCGTGGACCTTTACGCCGACCCGCCAGGGCCTGGATCGTATCGACGAAATCCTGACCAACCAGACCAGCTTCACCAGCACGATCGAGTCCGGCGGCATCGAGCACGCGCTGAGCGGCGGACTGGAATTGATCCACGAGCGGCAGAAATCGCTGAGCTTCGGCACCGCGGCCGCGACCATCAATGGCCTCAGCTACGCAGCCGTCGCGAATCCCGCCGTGAACTTCTACGCACCCGAGCCCACAACAGTGCGCGGCAAACCCTACGCAACGGGCGCCTTCACCGATGGCGATACCACCACCACGGCGCTGTACCTGTTCGATAGCATGCAACTGAATCCCGAGTGGTTGTTGAGTGCGGGCCTGCGTTACGAAAGTTACGAGACCAGTACCGACAGCGCCGCGATCGTCAGCACTGTGGTGACGCCGGGCATGCCACTGTCAGCCGAGGATGAGCTGTTGAGCTGGAAAGCCGGCGCCGTGTACAAGCCGGTCAGCAACGGCAGCGTGTATCTGTCGTACGCGACCTCGCAGACTCCGCCGGGCAGCGCCAACTTCCTGTTGTCGGCGACTCCCGGCAATCAGAACAATGCGGCGCTCGATCCCCAGGAAACCGACAACGTCGAACTCGGCACCAAGTGGTCACTGCTAAATGACCAGCTGAGCCTGTCTGCCGCGCTGTTCCGAACGGAGAACAGCAAGCAGAGTTCCTTCGACGATCTTGGCAATCCGCTGCAAATCGGACGCACGCGTGTCGAGGGCATCGAAATCGCCGCGGTCGGCCAGGTGACCAACTTCTGGCAGGTTTCCGCCGGCATCACTCACATGGAAGCCGAGGTCCTCGATCAGCAAAGCAGCGCCGGCGTCGATACCACCGGCGTGCGCTGGACGCCGGAACTGTCGGCCACCTTCTGGACCTCGTATACCGCCGGCGACTTTACGGTAGGTGGTGGCGCCAGGTATTTCGACGACCAGTTGCGCAACGTTACCGATACGACGGCGCCTGTCGCGGGCGTGCCGTTCATCCCGTCGTACTGGGTAGCCGATGCGATGGCCGCCTACCGGCTTGGCGAGCAGCTCAACATTCGCCTCAACCTGTACAACCTCACGGACGAGGAATATGTCGAGACACTCAATAACGGCGGTAATCGGCTACGTCTGGGGACACCGAGATCGGTGTGGTTAACCGGCGAGTATCGCTTCTGATCCGCACGCGAGCGTGCGCGGCGAGCCCGCCTGGCGGCGGGCACCTCAGGATTGTCCGTGGAACCGAGTGTTTTTCATGATGCTGCATGTCCCCGAAGTACTCGATGCTGCAACCCTGCAGCACTTGCGTGATGCCTTGCTGGCGGCGGAATGGTCGCCTGGCAGTAGCACATCCGGTCAGCAGGCGACGCAACGCAAGCAGAACCGCCAGCTGCCGCCAGGGTCGGCTGTCGCAGGCAGTCTCGGCTCGATCATCAGCACGGCGCTTGAGCGGCACCCGCTGTTCGTCTCGGCCGCATTACCGCATCACGTCTTGCCGCCGCTGTTCAATTGCTACGAGGGTGGCGAGCACTATGGCAACCATGTCGACAGCGCGATCCAGCGCGATGCCGGCCGACAGGAGCGCGCGCGCACCGATGTCTCGATCACGGTATTTCTGAGCCCGCCCGCGGAATATGCGGGCGGCGAACTTGTCATCGAAGACACTTACGGAACGCACGAGGTAAAACTGCCCGCGGGAGACGCGATCCTGTATCCCTCGACGAGCCTGCATCGGGTCGAGCCGGTGACGCATGGCCAGCGACTCGCGGCCGTGACCTGGGTGCAAAGCATGGTGCGCGACGACTGGCGGCGCTCCATGCTGTTCAATCTCGACATGACGATCTTGCGACTGCGCCAGCAACTCGGCGACAGCGAGGAACTGGTTGCGCTGACCAGCCACTATCACAACTTGCTGCGGCAATGGGCTGAGCTGTGATGCCGGACGCGGCGCCAGTGTCCGTGCTCGACAGCATCCCGCGCGACATAGCCGCCGTTGGCGACTATGAAAGCCACGCGCGTGCGCGTCTCGATGCCAGCGCATGGGAATACCTTGCCGCTGGCGCCGCCGATGAAATTACCCTGCGCGACAACCGCGCCGCCTTCGATCGGATACGCATGCGCAGTCGTGTGTTGTGCGACGTACGCGGCGGCCACACCCGGTTGACGCTGCTCGGGCAGGCATTTGAACATCCGGTCTTCCTGGCGCCGATCGGGTATCAGCAACTGTTCCACCCGGAAGGGGAGCGGGCCACTGCGCTCGCGGCACGCACGCTGTCCGCACCGCTGGTGGTGAGCACGCTGGCAACGACTCGGCTCGAGGAACTGGCTGCCACCGGCGCCACGCTCTGGTTCCAGCTCTACCCGCAGGCACGGCGCGAACATAGTCTTGCGCTGGTTCGCCGCGCCGAAGCCTGCGGTTGCCAGGCGCTGGTGGTTACCGTCGATGCGCCGCTGGCCGGCATCCGCAACCGGGAGCAGCGCGCCGGTTTTCGGCTTCCGGCAGGCATCGCAGCAGTGAATCTGGCGGACGTGCCGCCGGTGCCGCAAGCGGCAACGGTCGGCTCCAGTGTCGTATTCGATGGCCTGCTCGCAAACGCGCCGACCTGGGACGACATTGCCTGGCTTGCCGGCAATACCGCGCTGCCTGTGCTCGTCAAAGGCATCCTGAATCCCGCCGATGCCTTGCTCGCCATCGAGCATGGCGCGCGCGGCATCGTCGTCTCCAACCACGGTGGCCGCGTGCTCGACACCTTGCCGGCCAGTATCGATGCCTTGCCTGCGATTGCCGCCGTCGTCGCGGGCCACGTGCCCTTGCTGCTCGATGGCGGTATTCGCCGTGGCAGCGATGTGTTCAAGGCGCTGGCGCTTGGCGCGCGCGCCGTCTTGATTGGGCGCCCCTACATACACGCACTCGCTACTGCTGGGGCGCTGGGTGTCGCGCATGTGCTGCGCACGCTGCGCGAAGAACTCGAGGTGTGCATGGCCCTCAATGGTTGCGCCACGCTCAATGCAATCGACAGGACCACGCTGTTGTAGCGTCGATGCCGTGCGCCTGTCAGTGCGTCAGCGCATACAGCGCAAAGTTGACACCCAGGCGGATTGCCATGTTGGCTTCGAGCTGCGGGTAGTTCGGGTCGTTCGCACGCTGCCAGCCGTCGGCGATATCGTTGTTGAAGGCGATCATCACCATGACGCGACCCTCGTCGTCGAGTATGGCGCGCCAGTGCGGCGTGGCGCCGCCTTCGCGATAGCCTTGCGGCAGGTACTGCCAGGTGGGGATTTGCGGCTTCTCCTTCAGATCGAAGGGCGTCTGGAAGATCGGATGATCGTCGGGCAGGTCGACGACCGCACGGTCGGGAAAAATGCGCTGCAAGGTTTTCGTGAACCCTTGCCATTCATAGTCGCCATAGAAACTGTCGCACAACAGGAAGCCACCTTTGAGCAAATGTTCGCGCAGCTTGCGCGCCTGGTGGTCACTCAGATCCCAGGCGCCGACGAGGCCGGAAATGAGGAAGGGATAATCGAATGACGCATTGGCATCATCGAGATTCACGGGCTGTTCCATCGCGCGCACGTTCAGCGTCGACAGCCGCGCCAGCAACATGGCGAAGGTTCGGTCGCCTTCCGGATAGTCGACAGTCCATGCGGTGCCACCGAGGCGCCAGTCGCCGGGACCGCTGCCGAAGGGGCCGCGCTCATACTGGGGAAACATCAGGCGACCAACGATGAATTCAGCCGGCTCTGGCGTCGTGGCCGGCATGTCGCCGGAGCTGCGCCAGCCCCGTTCAATACCGGGGTACTCGCGCCAGGGTTCCGCCGCCTGCGTCAAGGACGCAAGCAGCACGAGGCAGGACAGCGCTGCGACGCGTGCAAGCACTCCGACAGATGGACGGATTGTTGGATTAGCCACCATGGACGCATGGTAGCAGCAGGCGCGGCGCGGACTACAGCCCGCGCCGCCATGCATCAACCGGGATAGAACTGCGAGCGACCCAGCGAAGTCAGCAACTGCTGCCAGTTCTGGTGCTGGCGTTGCCACTGTGACTTGAGTTCCACGTAATGCGACTTCAGCAGCTCGAGGTCGTGATGGATTTCGTGTCCGAGCGCTTCCGACCTGGCTTTCAGGACTTCCAGATCGTGTTGCAACTCCGCGCCAATTGCCGCCGAGCGCGCGTGATACCAGCGCTGCTGCGCTTCGGACCAGGCATTGAGCGAGTGCACCAGTTGCTGGTATTCGGTCTCGAGCCGCTGGTGCCAGTTCGCGGGTTCATGCAGGCGCTCGCACTTGCCGAGCGCGGCGTTGTACTGGACGGCCAGGCGCGTCATCTCGACGCGATAGCTCGAGCACTCGCGCAGGTTGCTGGTGAGCTTGATCCAGGAGCAGGCCTTGATGAGCCACTTGGTCGGATCGTAGTGGTACCACTTGATGCCGTTGCGGTAGTCGAAGGCGAAGGTGTGGTGGTAGTTGTGATAGCCCTCGCCGAAAGTGAAGAGCGCAATAAACCAGTTGTCGCGCGCCGTCTGCACGGCATCGTATGTGCGGTGGCCCCACATGTGCGCCGCAGAATTTATCAGGTAGGTGAAATGCTGGCTCAGCACGAGACGCAGGAAGCCGAGCAACAGCAGGCTGCCCCAGATATCGCCATGCAGTACCCCGATCAGCAGCGGCACACCGACGTTCATCAGCAGCAGCAGCGCGAGGTAACGCTTGCGCTGCCATACGAGGACAGGATCCTTCAGCAGGTCCTTGACGTTGCTGAGGTCGTCGCGCGTAGCCGGATAGTCGCGGATCATCCAGCCGAAGTGCGCGTACCAGAAGCCCTTGTTCGCCGAGTAGGGGTCCCTGTCGTTGTCGTCTGCATGCAGGTGGTGACGGCGATGATCCGAGGCCCATGTAATGCAGTCGTTCTGGAGCGCCATGGCGCCGCCGAGCGCGAAGATGACACGCAATAGGGGATGAGCCTTGTATGCGCCGTGCGACCACAGGCGGTGATAGCCCGCGGTGATCGACATTTCACAGAAGGTCATCAGCGCGGCGAACCACACCCACTCGAAAAGATCGTAACCGTGCACGACGCCGTACCAGGGCACGACGGTGGCGGCAATGATCATGGGAAAGCCGAGAACGGCGAGGTTGAGCCAGCGGAGCGGGGGCTTGGCGGAAGAATTTACAGTCTGCATCATGGAGTCCGGCGCCAGCGGGGCGCCAATTCATTTTCTCGATTGGGGGATGGATCATCCGTGAGGTTTGCGGAAAGCCTCGACCGAGGCTGCTATGCGCCGCACGTTAGCATAGCTCGACGGGGGCAGGCAAAGATTGGGCGACCATGGAAAGATGGGGGCTTCCTTAGCGATTCCAATGCACCGGAGCCGCGCAAATAACGAACTTTTGCAGCAATTATCACGGTTCTGTAAAGTGATGTGTGCTTTCCCGGTGTTCGATTCCTTATTCGTTTCAACGCTCGTCATCAAGTGGACACGTCATGAAGTCATCGAAAAAAAAAGGGCCTGTTCCGAGCGCATTACGCGCGGCAATGTCGTTGCTATGCGGCACGACTCCGTGGATGTTGTCGAGTCCCCTGTTCGCGGCCGACGCGGTTGAAGAAATTATCGTGAGGGACCGCCTGCCGTCCCGGTACATCGTGGAGCAAACCGCGCTGTCGAAGCTGACCGAAAGCCTGCAGGACACACCTCAAAGCATCGCGGTCATCACCGGACAGTTGATGGAGGATCGCGCCGTGATGTCGCTGACCGAGGCCTTGCGCAACGTGCCAGGCATCACGCTTGGCGCTGGCGAGTTCAGCTGGCAGGGCAACAACCCGAACATCCGCGGCTTCAATTCTCGCAATGACATGTTTCTCGACGGTATGCGCGATTTCGGTAACTACGACCGTGATCCTTTCAATCTCGACAACATTGAAGTGCTGCAGGGGCCTTCATCGATGGTGTTCGGGCGCGGGTCGACCGGGGGCGTCATCAACCAGGTCAGCAAGCAGCCGCTCGATGCGCAACTGCGCTCGGTGCATTTCAATATTGGCAATGCCGATACGCGGCGCGTGGTCGTGGACCTCAGCCAGCCTCTGTCCGACAGCGCATCCGCGCGCCTGAACTTGATGAAACACGACAGCGAAGTGCCGGAGCGCGATGGCGCCGCTGCCGACCGCTTCGGTATTGCGCCGAGCCTCAGCCTCGAACTCGGCTCCGCGACAGAGCTCACGCTGAGCTACATGAAGCAGAGCAGCGATAACACACCGGATTACGGCCTGCCGTGGCTGGCCGGGCGTCCTGCTGGCGTCGAACGCAGCAACTATTATGGTTTCGACAGCGATTTCGTCAACACCGACGCCGATATCACGACGGGCCAGCTCGAGCATAATCTGGACGCCAACAACCGGTTGCAGGCCCTGGTCCGCTACGCCGACTACGCACGCAGCATGCGAATCACCGAGCCCCTGCTCGTCGGCGCGCCGGGCGCGACCACGCCACTCAGCAGTGTTCGGGTCAACCGGAATGTGTTCCGTGGTGAGAGCAATGAGCGCGTGTTGATGACGCAGTTGAATTTTGTCAGCCACTTCGCGCTGTGGGGCATCGAGCATGCGCTCGTCACGGGCGTCGAAGCCGCGAAAGAAAACTCATCGCCCGGCTTCGGCTTCGCGCTCGGCGTTCCGACGACGCCCTTACTCGATCCTGTCGAGGAAGCGTTCAGCAGCACGGGAATCGCGTGGCGCGTGCTGTCGGAAAGCGACGCAGACAGCATTGCCGTGTTCGCGCTCGACACAATCAAGTTCAGCGAGCAATGGGAACTCGTCGCAGGCATTCGTCGCGACCGCTTCGAGGTCGACTATCAGGGCCAGCGCTATGACGACAACGGCAGCTTCAATCGTGCCGAACGCATCCAGCGCACGGACATCCAGACAAGTTATCGCGCGGCGCTGGTCTACAAGCCGGTCGAGAACGGCACGCTGTATGTCGGCTGGGGCACCTCGTTCAATCCGTCGGCGGAGGGTCTGACCTTCATCAACAGCGGCCGCAACCTGACGATCGGCGATGCGGGCCTCGATCCGGAGAACAACCGGAGCATCGAAGCGGGCGTGAAGTGGGAGTTGTTCAATGGGGCCCTGTACCTTGACGGCGCGCTGTTCCAGATCGAAAAAAACAATGCGCGCGTGCCGGATCCGACGCTGCCAGGCTTCAATATTCTTGCCGGCAAGCAGGGCGTCGATGGCTTTGCGCTCAATGCGAGCGGCCGCGTCAACGAGTACTTTTCGCTCGCTGCCGGCTACACCTATCTCGATAGCGAACAGGCGCGTACTACACAACTCGCCGTGGCGCCCGGCACGCCGCTCGCCAACGTGCCCAGGCATAACTACTCCACCTGGCTGACCTGGTCGCCTACGATGGCGCTGCAGATCGGTGCAGGCGCGCGTTATGTCGATGAGCGTCTTGCGGTCATCACCGCGCCGCTGAAAACCGTCGGTGACTACTGGGCATTCGATGCGATGGTGGGCTACGAGTTGAGCGATAGCGTGCGACTCA
This sequence comes from Pseudomonadota bacterium, assembly GCA_041178065.1. Taxonomy (GTDB): domain Bacteria; phylum Pseudomonadota; class Gammaproteobacteria; order Pseudomonadales; family Pseudohongiellaceae; genus CAILUG01. The sequence continues at coordinate 9,057 of JBEGWB010000010.1, forward strand.
AACTCAACCTGACGAACCTCAGCGACGAGTACTACTTCGATCAGTTGCATCCCTTCCACGTCGTGCCGGGGCC
>JBEGWB010000011.1:0-16338 GCA_041178065.1 Pseudomonadota bacterium
TCGCCGGATTTTGCGATAGCCGGCGTGGTGTCCATCTTCAAAAAATGGCCCGCGCTCGCATCTACACAGCACAATAGTTGTGCAATACAAGTTCGGGCGTTCCGGACTAGCAAGACCCGCAGTGGCATTTTGTAATCGTTGCGAACGAAATATTTCCGCGAGAAGATTTCGTCGTGTTCAGAAGAACACACACTTACTTCACAACTCAATGGATGTGAAACAAGAAAATATTGAAGCGCTTCATTAACAGAGTTTTTTTGTCCTCTGCACTACTCCTATCTACAAGTCACGCGTCCGCCCAAGTTCAACCACTGAATTTTCTTTGGTACAGCAACGCAGGGTGGGTGACTGATTATATGGGGGAGTTGTGCAGGGCCACTGTGAATGGCTACTGCATAATATGGAAGGATCCTTCCGATTTTGTTCCAGGAGTAACTAGCACTTTCGTAAACTACACCGATCTTGATGCGATGTGGCCAAACTATCCTTACGGCGAGATTCGCTTCTACAACCAAAACTATGGAGATACGTATTCAGGCTTTGCCGTTCCTTTTAACGGCTGGACCCCATGCGTCACTACCGCCAACTTTGAGTTGACCGAAAACGGAAATTGCGACACATGGAGTGCAAAGGCAGACAATGCATCACTGCACATCAATGCCTATTTTTATGACGCTCGGGTGACGTACACAAATGGCCTGTATATCGATGACATGGTGCCGCGAGTGCTTCGGCATGAGCTGGGTCATGCAATCGGCATGGGCCACTACCTTACGGCTAGTGCCTCGTTTATGGGCAATCCGATAAGCAGCTCTCAGCCATTAATGCTGCTTACTGATGAAGTAAGCTGGATAAACTACGTTTACTAACGGTGAGGGATTACGCCAATGAAACTTATGTTTACGTTCATCTCCGCATTTCTACTGTCTTCTGCTGCGCTTGCGCAATCGATGGTAATTCAATCCCGGCCGTCTAACCCCGTAGAAATTTTACCCAGTCAATCAAGCGCGCTTACCCAGTCAGTGAGGACCGACATGCGGCCTCTCGAAGGCATGGGCCGGGTTCCTGAAAGCACCTTTGAATTGGTCGCGTCTTCAGATCTCGTGGTGCGTGGCAGGTGGGGAAAGTTACTGCAGAGCCAGAACTTCCTTGGGTATGGCACCAACCCGGAAGAGTTTCAATCTGAGCATAGGTTGACCGATCGACAGCTCCAGCAGGCAGGGCTGCCCGCCAATGATCATGAAATATTAATCGACGAGGTGTTGATGGGTGAGGTCCGCGGCAAAACCATTGTGCTGCGCACCCTCGAATCTCCAGGTGCAGAAAAGCGGTCAGACATAGCGGAGTTCAGGGAAGGTACACATTTATTGTTTTTGGCACTCCAGCCGGACGGAACGACATACGCACTGCAAGGTACTCGGTACGACCAGAAGGAGACTTCTAACGGCTACGTGTTTCTCGAGCATCGAAAGATAAAAACGTTTACCGATGCCTCAGATAAGGTAGCCTTTGAGCGAGAGATTCATGAAGTCCTTACTGAGAACGCAGGCAAACTAGGTATACCAATGCGGTAAGCGCCGCCCCAGCCCCCTGGTTTTACTGCCAGTGGGGTTGGGTTGCATGGTAATCCTCCCTGAATACCACCAGTCTCAGGGCGAAGCTCCTCGCTGGGGTGCAACGCTCAATCTTGCTAATCTATGATACAAGGTGCGTGACGGCGCAAAAGACCCGCCGTACACCTGAACCCAGTCACCCCCCCTTCGGGAGACACATATCCTATGTGGCAAAAATGCTCGCGTTCAGTCGTTGTTCTGGCTTTGTGTGGATCCTGGGCCGCCGCCCAGGAGCCCACTGAGCCCGTAGTTGCGCTACAGGAAGCACCCGAGGAAATCATCGTCACCGGTGAGCGTTCGACGATGCAATTGCGCATCCAGGTCATGGAAGCGGAGGTGCAGGCGTACGAGATTTTCAACCAGTTCAATGATGATCGGCGCTTCGACATCAGCTGTAGCGTACAGGAGCGCACGGGGTCGCGCTTTGTTCAACAACTGTGCGAGCCCGAATTCATCATCCAGGCCAACCGTGGGCACGCTCTGGATTTTCTAAGCACGATGCCGGGGCGTAGCGCCTCGGAGGGCAGCAGCTCGCATCAGTACGGGCCAATGGCTGTCGAGATCCAGCGACACCAGCCTGCGTATCGGCAAAAATTGAAGCAGATAGCCGAGGAACATCCAGAATTTCTTGAGGCGCTGGTCCGCTTCACGTCACTGAAGCAGGAGTACGAGAGCCGGACTGATAAACCAGAATGAGACCCGCATAAACCTGAGCTGGCCAGGTGCAAACCTGCAGAATTCCCGAACGGTGCGCAGCGTCGCAATCAGGGTAAAAATAGTAGACGTGTGGGCAAATACGCCATGAACCTGCCGGTTTTACCCACTTCCTAAAATAATCACCCCGACATCTAATCAAACTCCCCAGGTCAGAACACGGCTTGTACCAATGCCTCTGTCAAAATCCGACCCAGCCGACGACGTAAAGGACAGGCCCACCCGACCCGGCAACCAGCCGGGCGCCGACGCAGATACCCCGGCACAAATTCCCTGGCGTGGATGGCGGGACATCGCGAAGCGCGTGTTTGCTGCGCTGGGTACCGACCATGTATCGCTCGTGGCAGCCGGCGTGGCGTTTTTTGCATTCCTCGCGCTGTTTCCCGCGCTGTCTGCGCTCATCGCAATCTATGGCTTGATGGTAGCGCCGGACGAGGTCCAGTCGCAGGTGGGTCAGCTGGCGAGCATATTGCCGACGCAGGCGCAGGACATGCTGCATGACGTGCTGCTGGACATCACGACAACGAGTGAGGACAAGCTCGGCTGGGGACTTGTTGTCAGCCTGGTGCTGAGTATCTGGAGTGCCAACAAGGGAACGGCCGCCTTGTTCGAGGGCCTGAATATTGCCTATAACGAAACAGAGAAGAGACACTTCATCAAGCTAAAGCTCACCACTCTCGCCTTCACGCTGGCGGGTTTTATAGCCGCGATTCTGTGTCTCATATTGATCGTGGGCATCTCCGCCGTTATTGAAAGACTGGGGCTTGCGGGCTGGCAGCAGACAGTGATCGCGCTGGTCCGCTGGCCGGTGCTCGCGCTGGTGTTTATCGCGGCGCTGGCACTGGCGTACCGCTACGCGCCATGCCGCAATAATCCCGAACTGAGATGGGTGTCGGTTGGCGCGATAGTTTCCACGGTCCTATGGATGGTGTTGTCGGTGGGCTTCGCCTACTACGTCAGTAATTTCGGCAGTTATGACGAAGTGTACGGAAGCCTCGCCGCGGTGGTCATTACGCTGTTGTGGCTGTTTCTGACCGTGACCATGGTTCTGCTCGGCGCCGAAATTAACGGTGAAATGGAATCACAAACCAACAAGGACACAACAGTCGGACCGGATAGGCCGATCGGCAGTCGCGGTGCGTACTATGCTGATCAAAAACCAGGATAGGCTCCGCCACAGCGCTTTGCACTTCATAATATTTCAACTATCATTGAAATATGAAACTGAACATCGTAAACGCGCTTTACTCGCTGGCGCAGGATTCCCGGCTGGCGATTTTTCGCGCGCTCGTTGAGGCGGGCCCCAACGGAATGGCTGCCGGAAAGATCGGCGAGGCCGTCGCCATTTCCCCCTCGTCCGTGTCCTTTCACATGAAGGAACTGCTGAACGCCAGCCTCGTGTCCTGTCGTACCGAGGGACGCTATGTCATCTATGCAGCCAATTTCGTTGCGATGAACGAGCTTGTGGCTTTCCTCACCGACAATTGCTGCGGCGGCAAAACCTGCCTGCCCAGCATCACGTGCAAACCCGTGAAGAAGAGAAAATGAGCGATAAAGTCTATCAAGTGCTGTTTATCTGTACCGGCAACTCCGCGCGCAGCATTCTGGCGGAGGCCATCATGAACCAGCTTGGCGGCGGCCGCTTCCGGGCATATAGCGCGGGCAGCCAGCCCAGGGGCGCGGTGCATCCGCTCACCCTTGAGACACTGCGCGACATGAACTTTGACGCAAGTGCATTTCGCAGCAAGAGCTGGGACGAGTTTGCCACGCCGGAAGCGCCGCCAATGGATTTCATTTTCACCGTGTGCGACAACGCGGCCGGAGAAGCATGTCCGCTCTGGCCTGGCCAACCCGTCACCGCGCACTGGGGCTTTCCCGATCCCGCCGCCGTCGACGGCTCCAGCGAGTTCCAGAAAGCGGCATTCGCCAAAACCTGGCGCGCGATCTCGCAACGGGTTCGCATTTTCCTGAACCTGCCCTTCGACAAGCTCGATCGCATGTCCTTGCAGAAGCAGCTGACAGAGATCGGTGGGCAGCAAGCGCCTTGAACTCCTGCAGCGGACCGGCATGGGCATCCTTACTCCATAAGCGCTAGCCAGGAAGGAAGTATGGCCGCTGTTCAACGCAAGCTATCGGATACATTCCAGGCTTTCTTCAAATCAGAAAAAGCCGGTGGCGTCGTCATCCTGTCGATGACGGTTCTGTCGCTGGTGCTGGCCAACTCCGCGTTTGGAACGCGCTACCTGGAGCTGTGGCACCTCGATGCCGGCGGCCTCAGCGTCGAGCACTGGATCAACGACGGCTTGATGGCGGTCTTCTTTCTACTGATCGGCCTCGAGCTCGAACGCGAGCTGTACAACGGCGAGCTGTCGAACATAAGGAACGCGCTGCTCCCCATCGTCGCCGCAATCGGGGGCATCGCGGTGCCTGCCGCAATTCACTTTTCCTTTAACGCCGGCAGCGCGACGCAAGCCGGCATCGGCATTCCGATGGCGACCGATATCGCCTTTGCGCTCGGCATACTGGCCTTGATCGGCAGTCGGGTACCGGCTTCCCTGAAGATATTCCTGACGGCGCTGGCCGTGATCGACGACCTGGTCGCCATCGTCGTCATCGCGGTCTTTTATACGGCGGAGCTTGCGCTCGGCTATCTGCTTGCCGCGCTTGGCGTGTTTGCGGTGCTTGTACTGCTCAATCGCCTGCGCGTGGTCATGCTCCTCCCTTACCTTATCGGCGGAGCCCTGATGTGGTTCCTCATGCTGAAGTCCGGCGTGCATGCGACGATTACTGGCGTACTGCTTGCGTTTGCGATTCCCTATTCAGCAAAAGAAGATGATGCGGCCTCCCCCTCCCACCGCCTCGAGCATGCGCTGCACAAACCCGTCGCGTTTTTTGTACTGCCACTTTTTGCACTGGCCAACACGGCCATCGTCATCGATGCGGACTGGACCGCGGCGCTGAGCGCGCCGAACAGCCTTGGCATCATCGGCGGGCTGCTTGTTGGCAAGCCACTGGGCATTACGCTGCTGAGCATGCTGGCGGTCGCGATCGGCATCTGCCGCCTGCCGCTCGACCTCCGCTGGCGCCATGTTGTCGGCGCCGGCCTGCTTGGCGGCATTGGCTTCACCATGTCCATCTTCATCACCAACCTGGCATTCACTGGCGAGGCCACTCTCATCGATGCCTCGAAGATTTCGATCCTTGGCGCATCCTTGCTGGCAGGTATCGCGGGCTTCGTATGGCTCAAGATCTTCGGCAAGCCCGTCAGTGACGATACTGACATGAACACGATGGACTTTCATGACTGACACCGCGGCCCCGCCAACAACGGTCAATGGCCGGGCATGCGGACGAAGCCGAACTCCACGAAGCCCATCCACAGCGCCATCGCGATCATCATCAGGTTCTCCGTCAGCGACACGAAGCCCAGCGGTACGCTGCTGCCGCCACCGACACAGGCACACTTGAGTTCGCGCCGGTCGATGTACACCGCCTTGAACACCGAGAACGCGCCGACGCTTCCAATAAAAAGCGCAAGTGGAACCGACAGCCAGGTCAGCACGCCACCGATCATCAGCAGGCCCGCCAGCCCTTCAGCGAAAGGATATATGTAGGAGTATCGAACCCAGCGCTTTGCAAGCAGGTCATAGTTCAGGAACATCGTCGCGAAGCTTTCGATGTTCTGCAGTTTCAGTAGTGCGAGAACCGCCATGCTGAAGGCGATAAACCATTCCGCCGCCTGCAGCGTGAACGGCGATCCGTACGCAGCACTGTTTGCGGCAAGCGCCATCAGCGCCGTCATGCCAAACAAGGCCGCTACCGGCCGGTATGTCGTAGCGTTCGGTGCAGCCAGCGGCTTGCCGAAGTGGCGCCGCAGGTCGTCGTAGCCACCTATCCTGTCGGCACCAATGAATACCTGCGGCGTGGTGCTGATGCCATGCTCAGCCTTGAAGGCCTCCACGTCGGCGCGGCTCGTTAACCAGTGGTCCTCGACGGCAAAACCTTAGCGACGCAGAAGATCTTTTGCTTTCAGTCCAAAAGGACAAACGTGCTGATCCATGACCATGCGATAGATACGTGCGGTTGGCGAGTTCATGCGATACCTCTTCACATTGTTTACCCTGGAGATATGATGCACTCTGTACCACGGTACGGAGTCAAGCCCCCCAATGCTGACAATTGCGAAATTCGCCAAGGCCGGTGGTGTCGGCGTCGAAACCGTACGCTTTTACCAGCGCAAGGGATTGCTCGAACAGCCCTCACGCGCCGACGGAGTACGCCGCTATGGAGACGAAGATCTGCGGCGTCTGCGCTTCATTCGCAAGGCAAAGGCCGCGGGATTTACGCTCGACGAAATTGTTGAGCTCCTCGAACTTGATCTCTGCGGCAATCGGCGCCGAGCGCACCAGCTTGCAACCGCGCGCATTGAAGTACTGGACAGTAAGATCGCGGAACTGAAACGCGCGCGCAATGCCTTGACCCGACTCGCTACGAAGTGCGGCAAAGGCAGCTCCGGCCCCTGTCCAATTCTTGAATCCTTCGGCGTATGAAATGGCTGTACTCAACAGGGCACGCCTGTGACGCACCGCACAACTTTTTTAACGGCTCGACCATATGCCTTCTGTACCACGCCGTCGCACGAAGGTTACACGTCTCCATGTCCACATGATGCAGAGCAGATCGTATGCAGCGCTGATTTTTTTTCGGATGCGCGCGCTGCATCACATCCAATTGTTCTGTCCAACTCAATAAAATACACTCATCCCTTCCTGTTCCAATCTGCTGCTGGAATCACCTGTGACCTCCACTCCTGAAGAGTCGCCCCTTCCAAAAAACGATCAGAGTGTCGAACCCAGTAAGCTGGACTTCCCCATTGTCGGTATCGGCGCATCGGCTGGTGGAGTCAGCGCGCTTCAGGTTCTGTTTGAAAGCATGCCGAAAGACAACGGAATGGCCTATGTCGTAATACTTCACTTGTCCCCGAAGCACGAAAGCCATCTCGATGAAATCCTGCAGCGCAAGACAACGATGCCAGTCGTGAAGGTGAAAGGCACCGTAGCTCTCAAACGTGAACACATTTACATCATTTCGCCGAACAGCCAGCTGCGGATGAATGATGGCCATCTATACATCACACCGCATGAGCGTCCGATGGGGCACCATGTCGCCATCGATGTGTTCTTCCGTACGCTAGCGAACGTGCATCGGGAACGCGCAGTTGCGGTAATACTTTCCGGTACTGGTAGCGATGGCGCGGTCGGCATCGCCAGCGTCAAGGAGCAGGGCGGGATCATCGTGGTGCAGAGTCCAGCTGATGCCGAATATGAGGGCATGCCGCAGGCCGCGATCGCAACCGGACTCATGGACTTCGTGCTGCCGGTTAGCGAGATGGCGCAAAAGCTCATCAGTCTCTGGCGCAACGCGCAACGCATCGAATTGCCGCCGCTGGGCGACGGCGACGAATTGCAGGCAGTCACAACACCGATATCGAAGCTCGCCGCCGAAGATGCGCTGCGCAAGATAATTGCCTTATTGCGCGCGCATACCGGGCACGACTTCCGCCATTACAAGCGCGCTACGGTATTGCGCCGCATCGAACGCCGCATGCAGGTGCGCTCCGTGTCCAGCCTGCCGGCTTACTGCCGGGTCCTGGCAGATGATTCCTCCGAGTTTTCCTTCCTGCTGAAGGACATGTTGATAGGCGTTACCAATTTTTTTCGCGACCGCGAAGCCTTCGAAGCGCTTGAGCGCGAAATCATTCCGCAGCTGTTCAAGGACCGGCACTCAGACGATGAAGTGCGCGCGTGGTCGGCGGCATGCTCAACCGGTGAAGAGGCCTATAGCATTGCGATGCTGTTGATGGAGCAGGCCGCGCTGCTTGCGAAGCCTCCACCAATCCAGGTCTTCGCCTCGGACATAGACGATAACGCCATCAGTGTTGCGCGTCGGGGTATGTACCCGGCGTCAATAATCGCCGACGTTACGCCGTCTCGCCTGCGGCAGTTTTTTACCAAGCAGGAAAACCACTATCAGATCCGCAAGCCGATCAGAGACAAGGTCCTGTTCGCGTCACACAACCTCCTGCGTGATCCGCCCTTTTCCAAAATCGATCTGATCTCCTGCCGTAACCTGCTGATCTACCTGAACCGCGACGTGCAAATCCAGGTTCTCGAGATGTTCCACTTCGCGCTGAAGCCTGACGGGATCCTGTTCCTTGGCAATTCGGAGTCGGCCGACGTCGTCGGCGACCACTTCCTGACACTGGACAAGAAGAACCGCATTTATCGCGCGCGGCCCGCGCAGCGCACCACGCGCTTCATGACTCCAACCTCGCTGTCCAGCAGAGCGGCAGTGCGTACTCCAGTCGCAAGTCCGCCGAACCAGAAGCAGCTGAGCTACGGCGAGATCCACCAGCGCATGTTGCTGCAGCACGGGCCGGTCAGTCTTCTCGTTGATACCGACTCGAACATCATCCACATGTCAGAACGCGCGGCGCGTTTCCTGCGCTTTACAGGAGGCGAACCCTCCCGCAACCTCCTCTCGCTCGTGGTCCCCGAACTGCGTCTGGAACTGCGCACGGCCCTGTATCAGGCCCAGCAGACTGATCGCCTCGAACCGCGGCATGTAACACTGTCCCGGGCTGGAGAGGTCTACGACGTGACTATCGCCATTTATCGCGCAAACGAAGACGGCGGCGACTCCGACCTGCTGCTGGTGCTGCTTGATGAGGAGCTGAAGCTTGCGGCGGAACCGCCAGTTTCCACGCACAGCGATGATGTCGTGCTTCAGCAGCTGGAAATGGAGCTGCAACGCAACAAGGACCAGTTACAGCAAACGGTCGAACAAGCGCAAGTCTCCACCGAAGAGCTACGCGCGACGAACGAGGAACTCCAGGCGATCAACGAGGAGCTGCGTTCGGCAACTGAGGAACTTGAAACGAGCAAGGAAGAACTGCAGTCGGTCAACGAGGAGCTGGTTACCGTCAACTACGAACTGAAGGTCAAGGTAGAGGAAACCAGCAAGGCCAACGACGACCTCAATAACCTGATCGCGTCCACGGACATTGCCACCGTATTCGTCGATAGCGCGATGCGCATCAAGCGCTTCACGCCGCGCGCTGCTGAAATTTTCAGCATCATCCCCGCGGACATCGGCCGCTCCCTGCTCGACCTTACCCATGTGCTCGACTACGAAGAGCTTGCTACCGATGCCACCGCAACCTTCGCCACGCTGCGCCTGGTTGAGCGTGAAGTGCGCAGCATCGATGGTCGCTACTATATTGTGCGGCTGCTGCCGTATCGCACGACGGAGGACAAGATTGACGGCGCAGTCATGACCTTCTTCGACATTACCCGCCGGCGCGAGGCGGAAGAGCGTGTGCGTGTCGGCGAAGAGCGCATGCGCCTCGTTGCTGAAAGTACGAAGGACTACGCCATCATGACGCTCGACATGGACGGTAACTTAACGAGCTGGAACAAGGGCGCCGAGCGCATCTTCGGCTGGACGGAAGCCGAAGCCCTCGGCAAGTCGACCGCTATCATATTTACGCCAGAAGACCGCGAGAAAGGCGCGCACGCAGAAGAAATGCAACGCGCGCTGCGCGATGGCCGCGCCGAAGACGAGCGCTGGCATATTCGCAAGGACGGAACGCGTTTCTATTGCAGCGGCGTCATGACCCCGCTGGCCAGCAACGGATTATTTGGCTTCGCCAAGATCGCGCGCGACCAGACTGCGCGGGTACAACAGGAAAGCAAGCGCGAGGAAGCACTGAGCCAGGAACAGATCAGCCGCTGGAACGCCGAAACCAGCAGCGCGCTGAAAGACGAGTTCCTCGCGATCATGTCGCACGAACTTCGGCATCCCCTGAACCTGATCCATATCAACGTGGAACTACTGTCGCGGCTGCCTGCGGTGCAGGAGTCGTCGGTCGGTAGCAAAGCGACGGCGGCGATTCGTTCGTCGGTCATCAGCCAGGCAAAGATCATCGAGGACCTGCTCGATCTGTCACGCCTCAATACCGGCAAGCTGGCGCTGTCACTTGGCCAGATCAATCTGTCGGAGCTTGTGTCGACGATAGCAGAGTCGTCGCGCAGCGCCGCGGCAACCACTGGCGTACAAATGAAGATCGAAGTTACGGAAGAGCCGCTGATCGTGCTCGCCGATTCGGTACGCCTCGAGCAGGTGATACTCAACCTGCTGAACAATGCAGAAAAATTCACGCCCTCTGGCGGCCACATCATCGTGCGTGTCAGCCTCGACGGCAAGGAAGCGCGCCTCGATGTCATTGACGACGGCGTAGGCATTGCCCCGACCCAGGTCAGCGGAATCTTCGACATGTTCAGTCAGGCGGGATCGATAACGAACCGCAGCAAGAACGGGCTTGGCATCGGGCTGGCGCTGGTACGGCAGATCATCGAACTGCACCAGGGCCATGTCGAGGCCATGTCGGAGGGTATTGGCAAAGGTGCGCGTTTCAGCGTGTGGTTGCCGCTGGCGGAGAATGTCAGTAACGCGCAGGACGGGTATTCACCCGCGCTCGCGCAGACTGTCGCGGGTCTGCGCATCCTCATCGTCGATGACTCCGAAGATAAGAACTTTTCACTGAAGGCCCTGCTCGAGATGGATGGCGCCATGGTCTTCGTGGCGGAGAATGCGAGCGAAGGGCTGGAGCTCCTGAAAAGAGAGAAGATCGATTTATTGATCTCCGACATTTCGATGCCGAAGATGAACGGCTACGAATTCATCGAAAAAGTACGCGAGATGAACATCGCGATACCGGCCATCGCGGCCAGCGGGCTGTGTCGTGAGCAGGATATCGCGCACAGCCTGCGATCTGGCTTCTCTGCGCACATCGTCAAGCCGATGTCCTTCGAGCAGCTGACCGATGTCATCGGCAGCCTGTGCCGGGACCGCGATAAGCCGGCGCGTTCCTAGTCCTGCGCCTCGAGCGGACGGATATGGCGTTCGACGCTGCTGTTCGTCCGATCGTGCCAGGCTTCGTCATGCCCTTGAAGCTGCCGGTCGGCGCCGGGGCTGCGAAGCCCAAGCGATGACGCGGCAGCATTGTTCACAAACTATCAGGGACGTGTGGTGAGCGACGACTGGTCGCAGCCCTCGGCCTTGCCCATGGCATCCTTCGCCATCTTCATATGGTTTTCCAGTTTTGGCGTGATCGCCGTCAGGAACTGTTTCACTGCAGCATTCTGTGCGTTCGGCGTCAGTTGGGTTTTGGCGGTGTCGAGGGCAGCTTGGTGCTGGGCAACCTGGGCAGACAGGTACTGGCAGTCATATTGCGCACCTTCGAGGTCCTGCAGCTTCTCATGGGTATCTTCCCCCTGCTCGGCAAGGGTTTCATTGAGCGGGCTATCGTCGAGATTCAGCGCGCCATCAAGCAGGTCGTCTACCTGTTCGTTGGCGGCCTCATGGTCCATCTTGATCATCTCCGCAACTTGTTTGACCTGGTCGTTTTCAGACTGATCGATCGCCTCATCAGCCTGCTTGATCTCGGCATCGTTGAGCGTACGCACGACCTGCAGGATCTGCCCATCAGTGAGCTTTGCCGCAGCGGTCTGTGCGCCGCCGCCCTGATTGCGCTGGGCCGTGCTCTGGCCCTGCTGTGCGCCAGCCTGACCCTGTTGCGCACCCTGCGCGCCCTGACGCGCGCCTTGCGCACCCTGGGTTTGCTGCGCAGCGCTGTCCTGGCCGCGTTGCGCAGCGGGACGGTCCTCGTCATCCTGCGCATAGCTGGGGCTCATCGCAAGCGACAGAGCCATCATCATCGGTGTTACTACAAAGATTTTTTTATTCAGTTTCATGGCAGAGCCTCCGGGGCATACGTGGTTGTTACAACTATAAGATCCATTTCGGGATTTGGTCTCAACGCGCTCGGCATTCAGGTCCGAAACCCAGTTTGCTCTTTGCTTTTGCAACACATGTGCCATGTGATCAAGCCACGCGCCATGCGCTCATTGGACTGGTGCTTACATTAATGTCCCGCATCTGGGCAATTCGCGCTGCGTAATACACTGATGGGCTGCACTACAACGGCAATATTTTCAAAGCGCTCCTGAAAATATTACTGATGAGCCAGGCGCAATATTTCCTTGAGCCTCTGCGCATTGAGTGCGGCGTGTCCGGCCTGATCATTATCGAAGTAGAGAAACATATCCCTGCCCTTCGCTGCCTCGGCCCGATATTTTTTTGCCCAGTGCCGGTAATGCCAGCCAGAGATTCCAATGTAGATCGTGGCAGCCATGGCGCTGCAGTCGCAGTCGCACAAGATGTGCCATGGGCTCGACCGCAGGCGCGCGCAGAATCAGGATCGTTTCCTGGGCTTCGCCTTGCAGTAAGCGCAGACCTTGCGCATGACGCATTCGTCATGGCGCGGATTGGTGGGACGACAAATATCGCGGCCGAGGAAGGACATCGCCATGCCGACGTCGCTCCATAGTTTGCGATCCAGCACGTCCATCAGCTGCTGCTCGATTTTTTTGGGGTCAGAGCCAGTTGCTATACCCAGCCGCGGCACGACCCTGACGACATGCAGGTCGACCATGATGCCCTCGGCCCTCGCGCCCATTTCGCGCAGTATCACGTTTGCCGACTTCCGACCGATACCGGGCAGCGCCGTCAGCGCGTCCAGCGCGCCCGGGATGTTGCGGTCCTGCTTGAGCGACTGCGCGATTTCGTGCAACCACTTGGCCTTTTTGCGCGAACCGCGTACGCCCTGCAGCTGTTCCAATAGCGCGGCTTCGTCGGCCTTCGCGAGCGCCTTTATGTCAGGAAAGATCGCGAAAAAGGCTGGCGCAATGCTGTTGATGTGACGATCCGAATCCTGCGCCGACAATATGACCATCACCAGCAGCTGGTAGTGATTGGCATAGTCGAGCGGATGCCTCCTGCCTTTGTACTGCTTGATGAGCGCCTTGAGTTCCCGGTTCCAGTCGATGGTTGGCATGCATAGCTCCTCCCCGGGATTGCATTTGAATATAGGCTGGAATTAGCCCCGCTGTCGCGTACAAATTTTTCACGCGACCGTTGCAGGTTTTGCGTGCCGGGCTTGAGCTGTCAGTCATATGTTCGAACGTGTCCGCGCTCACCGCAGCGGGACACGATGTACGCAGGCAAGCACCAGGCGCGAAAGGTAGCGCGCAGCACATGGCACCCGTCTTGCTTTTGTCCTCACCACTTGCGCCCAGCAGCGCGGCAACGCAGAGAGCCACAACTTCCCCGCAATACACTTACATCCTCGCAACGCGGAGCAACCATGACTACCAACCTTTTCGACAGCAAGGGCACGCCACTTGCTATTGTTCACCCATCGATGCCCGGCTCGACCTTTCCACGGATTTCGCTCGGGAGCAAAGGATCATGGCTGAAACAGGCAAAGTAGGTTCGTTCTGGCACGACACAATCACCACCCCTCCGCGCCGCTGGCCGGCGCTGACGGGAAACATCGCTCATGCCGATGTCGCCATCATCGGCGCCGGCATTACCGGACTCAGTATCGCCTGGCACCTCGTGAGCGCGGGAAAGCGCGTCGTGATCATCGAGGCCGATGAAGTCGGACACGGCACCACCGGCTCATCGACCGGCAATCTTTACTCGGTAGTCGGTCCGCGCCTGCATGCGATTGCGAAGAAACACGGCGAACAAACCTTGCGCGCGGTCATCGCGGCACGCAGTGCGGCAATCGATTTCATCGAGGCGCGCGTCAAGGAACTCGGCATCGTGTGCGATTTCGAACGCGTGCCTTTTCATCTTTTTTCCGCGCCAGACGCCGCCGCGGCGAAAGAAGTACAACACGAATTCGATGCCACGCAGCGCGTTGGGCTGCCATCGAGCGATGCGATTCCAGCTTCCTTCCCCTTCCGCGCAACAGCCCTGACAACGGTCGCGGACCAGGCCCAGTTCAATCCGCTCAAGTACGTCATCGGCCTCGCGGCAGCGCTGGCCGACAGGGGCTGCAGCATCCATGAAAATTCGCGCGTGCTGGACACCGAAGACGGCGAGCCCTGCATCATCACCACCGCGACGGGGCGACTGACGGCAGACGACATCGTCAAGGCCACGCACACGCCGCAGGGCCTGTATGCCGTGCATGCGGCAATGATTCCGCATCGCGAGTACGCAGTAATGGCTCGCGTCAACGATGCGCTGCCGCCGTCTGGCATCTACTGGAATGCGAATTCCGCGTGGCGCTATTCGGTGCGGCCGTGGCGCACCGCGCAGGGCAACTTCATCATGGTGCTCGGCGAAGACCACAAGCCCGGCGAACAGGATGCAGCGCAGCTGGACAGGATTTCGCAGTTCCTGCACCAGCACTTCGACGTGGCCGAGATACCCTACACCTGGGCCGCGCAAAACTATCGCCCGGCGGATCTGTTGCCGTATATAGGGCGCAGTCCGCTCGAGAAGCATACGTGGATGGCAACCGGCTTTGCGGCCGATGGGTTGGTGTGGGGCACCTTCGCTGGACAATTGATCAGCGACGAACTGCGCGCCATCGCCAATCCACGCGCGGGCATCTTCAGTCCCACGCGTTTCACCCCGATCGCGTCTGCAAAGAACTTTTTACTCGAACAGGCCGCGGTGTCGAAACACCTCGTGCACGACGTGCTGTCCTACGGTAGGAACAGGGAATGTGCGGAGCTGGCGCCTGGTGCTGGCTGTGTCGTGACCATCGGCGGCGAAAAGGTGGCGGCAAGCCGCGATCACGAGGGCCGGCTGCACGTGGTGGCGGCGCATTGCACGCACCTTGGTTGTCTCGTGCACTGGAATCCGCTGGAACTGAGCTGGGATTGCCCCTGCCACGGCTCGCGCTTCGACATGGATGGGCGCGTGCTGGAAGGACCGGCGCAGAAAGACCTGGCGCTGGCGGCAATGCCGGATCCACCGCGTCCCGACTTGCCCAGCTAGGTTGGCTCCGCCGAAAAAACAAAACCCCCGCGCGGGGTTTTGCGTATGCGCGAGTGGATACTAGTCCTCGCTGCGCACCGGTTCCGTCGACGGCAGCAGGCAACCGTGTTGCGTCATGGTCATCTCCGTGCCCCCCGCTCGACACACGCGAAGCTGGCCCGTCAGCCTCTCGGCAGCGCCGTTACGCTAATGGCAACAAGAGCCGCGTCGCGTCGAACTATGTTATGTTTCCCGCGGCAACCACCAGGGGGAAACGCCATGTCAGCACAGCCACTAAAGCACGCAGCACCAGAATCGCCGAAGGAAAGAAGAACCGTTCCAGCCGAAGCGATCCAGCTCTACAACGACTATGTTCACGGCGAAATCGATCGCCGCGCCTTCCTCAGCGGCGCGAAGAAGTTCGCCGTCGGTGGCCTGACGGCGAGCATGATCGTCGATGCCCTGACGCCAGACTATGCGATGGGCCAGCAGATCGCCCGAGACGACGAACGCATCCGCGCCGAATACGTGACGCTACCCTCGCCGCAGGGTCATGGATTTATCCGCGGTTACCTCGTGCGCCCCTTCAGCGCCGACAGCCGTTCCGAAACACCATCGAAACTGCCCGGCATCGTCGTGGTGCATGAGAACCGCGGCCTGAACCCGCACACCGAGGATGTCGCGCGCCGCCTGGCGCTGGCCAACTTCATGGCCTTTGCGCCCGACACACTGAGCGCCGTTGGCGGCTACCCCGGAGATGATTACCAGGGTGGGCAGCTGTTCAGCGGCCTCGATGCCACGAAGCGTTTCGAAGATCTTGTCGCCGCCGCGCTGTGGCTCAAGGGCCGCGAGGACTGCAGCGGCAAGATCGGTATCACCGGCTTCTGTTTTGGCGGCGGCGTGTCGAACCAGATGGCAGTGCGGCTCGGCGCGGACCTTGCCGCGGCGGTGCCCTTCTATGGCGGCGCGCCGATGGATCTGGCCGAGGTTTCCAAAGTGAAGGCGGCGATCCTCGTGCAGCATGGCGCGCTCGACACGCGTCTGGTTGAAGCATGGCCGGCGTATGAAGAAGCCTTGCAAGCCGCTGGCGTTCCGCATGAAGGCCATCTCTATC
>JBEGWB010000012.1:0-42065 GCA_041178065.1 Pseudomonadota bacterium
TGATGGCGTCGGGCGCCACCAGCACCTGGCCGCGCCTGACGGCCTGCTTCAGGAAAACGCCTTTGCCTTCGGCGTGGCTGGCGCGCTTGATTTCGTAGGCGGGGACGATCATGGAGGCGGCTCAGGGCAGGTAAAAAGTGGCCGAAGGATAGGCAGTGCCGGCGGCCTTGTCCATCCGGCTTGAAATTTTGCACAGCACCCTTACTTTCTCCATGCACGGGCGGCCCGTTGCGGGCGCCTGTCCAGTTTATCCAGTAGTTTCCGAGGATTAATGAGGAAAAAGCCATGAAAAAAAGCGCGCGTTATCTTCCCGGTCTGGCATTGGCAATCGTGCTCGCAGGTGGCGCGCCCTATAGCGGCGCCCAGCAAGTCGCGGCGGCCACCGAGCGACCGGGGGTCGCCGGTATGCTGCAGGAAATCACCCCCTCTGTCGTCAATATCGCGGTCACCGGTTCGGTGCCGATGCAGCAGAACCCCTTGTTGAATGACCCCTTCTTCCGCCGCTTCTTCGACCTGCCCGAGCTGCAACAGCAGCAGCCACAGATGCGACCCACGCAGAGCGTTGGCTCGGGTGTCATCATCGATGCCGACAAAGGTTACGTGTTGACCAATCACCACGTCGTTGACGGCGCGGAGCAGATCCAGATTACGCTACAGGACAAACGCATGCTCGACGCCAAACTCATTGGCAGCGACGCCGGTACCGACATCGCATTGCTGCAGGTCGAAGCCACCAATCTCAAGGCCATTCCCCGTTCGGATTCCGACACGCTTCGCGTTGGCGATTTCGTTGCCGCGATCGGCAACCCCTTCGGCCTTGGTCAGACGGTGACGACCGGCATCGTCAGCGCTGTCGATCGCAGCGGCATCGGCGGCGTCGAAGTCTATGAAGACTTCATCCAGACCGATGCTTCCATCAACCCCGGCAACTCCGGCGGCGCACTCGTCGACTACGACGGCCGGCTCGTGGGCATCAACTCCGCGATCATTGCGCCGGCCGGCGGCAACGTCGGCATCGGCTTCGCGGTGCCGATCAATATGGCGATGTCGATCGTCGATCAGCTCGTCGAGTTCGGCGAGGTTCGGCGCGGCATGCTCGGGGTGCAGATCACCGACCTGACCCCTGACGTGGTCGAGGCTCTGGATCTCGACGATGTCATCGACGGCGCGGTGGTCTCGGTCGTGTCGCCCGATTCCCCGGCCGAAGCCGCTGGCATCCAGGCCGGCGACATCATCACCGGCGTCAACGGCGCCTCAATCGTCAGTAGCTCGGACCTGCGCAACACGATCGGCCTGCTGCGCGAAGGCAGCGAGGTTCAAATCGAACTGATCCGCGACCAGCGCCGCGTGACAGTCAACGCCGAAATCGGCAGCGCGCCCGGCAGCCAGGTGGCCGAAGGTTCGCAGCCAGCTGAAGTCAGCAACGCGCTCAGTGGAGCGCAGCTCACCGACATCCCGCGCGACCATCCGCAGTACGGTAAAGTCGAGGGCGCGTTCGTAGCGAATGTCCAGCAAGCCAGTCGCGCCTGGGATGGCGGCCTGCGCAGCGGCGACATCATTACGTCGATCAATCGCCAGCGCGTCGATTCGGCCGATGCGGCCGAGGAAGTGCTGCAGTCGAATACCGGCACGCTTGCGCTGAACATCCAGCGCGAGGATGCCAGCCAGTTCCTGATCATGCGCTGATACCGGTGCCTGAGGGGAAACACCCAACTTAACCACTCAACTGTCACCAGGAGGACACACAATGAAAATCCCGTTTTTGCTGTCTGCCACTCGGACGCTGGCGCTGGTTGGACTGCTGGCCGCTTCGAGCCTCGAAGCCCAGGCGGCCGCGCTGTTCACGTTAAAAGGCGAAGCCTTCGACGCGCGCTACCCCGAGCAACGCGAACTGCGCCTGTCCGTACTCGGCTGGACCGCGCCGGAAAAAATGGATGCGATCGAAGCGGAGTACCAGACCTACGCCAGCGCAGCGGAAAAGGACCACGCTGCTTTCCAGAACTTCCTGCAATTGCAGGATACACAGGGCTACCTGTTCACGAAGGCGGCAACCGGCCACACAATCAAGTATGCGTGGCAGGAAGGCGAGGGCGAGGCTGCGCGCATGGTGCTATTGGTGACGCCGGCACTAAAGGCGCGGACAGCGCATATGTGGAATACGCCGAACAATGACCCGGCGCCCTTCAGCCTCGTCGAAATCCAGGTTGACGGCGACGAGTACGTCATCAAAAGCTCGCTCGATACCGCGATCAGCGCCGACAGCTCAGGCCGCCTGCAACTCGATGGATTCGACGCAGCCCCCGAATTCGGCCGGCTGACCGACGCCACGCCGTACTACCTGAAGACCCAGGATAGCGCCCCCAGGTCGTCCTGAGTTCTGCCAGGCCCGCCGGAATCGTTGCTGGTTGGGACGATTCCGGCCAAGCTTTGCCACCACGTTTTGCAGCGCGAGCGTGCTGTCCAGCCTCTAGCCTCGACGGCAAGCGCCAGCCGCTTCCCTCGTCGTCCCATGCGTTGCTGACGAGGCCTTTGCGCGTAGAATGCCGCGACCTCGTTAGTGCGGTTTCCCATGTCCTCCGTTTTCCATGCGCTCTTCCCCGTCATTGCCATTGCCGCGCTCGGCTATCTTGCGCGGCGGCGCGACTGGCTGTCCGTGAGCGATGCCGCCGCGATCGAGCGCATCGCCTTCTGGTTCCTGATTCCCTGCCTGCTGTTTCTTGGGACTGCCACGGCCGAATTTCCCGCCGACATCGACTGGCAGTATCTGCTGGCCTTCTATCTGACCGTGTTGCTGGTGTTCGGCGCCGGCATGCTGCTCGGCAAGCTCTTATTCGGCTACAACCTGCGTGAGCTCAGCGTGTTCGGCATGGGCGGCGCTTACTCGAACGTCACGGTGCTCGGCATCCCGATAATCATCGAAGTGCTCGGCGACGCTGCCTTTGTGCCGATGCTGCTGATCATCACTTTCCACAACCTTGTGTTGTACACCACCGGCACCGTGCTGGCCGGAATGCAGGACAGCGCTGGCGGAGTCGCCGCGCAGCTCCGTAACGTCGGCAAGGAAATGCTACTGAACCCGATCAGCAGCAGCCTGCTGGCCGGCGCCGCGTGGAACCTGCTTAACCTGCCGACACCGGCGCCGCTGGTTGCCACGCTCGACATGCTGACGCGCGCTGCCGTGCCGGGCTCGATCTTTGCGCTGGGCGCGGCGCTGACGCGTTACCACGTGCGTGGCGAAATCGTTCCCGCGCTGTGGATCGTTGCCATCAAGCTGCTGGTCCTGCCGCTGGCAATGTGGTTCATCATGACGCACTGGTTCGCGATTGATCCCGAATGGATGCACGCGGCCGTGCTGCTGGCCTGCATGCCGGTAGGCATCAGTACCTACGTGTTTTCACGCCGTTACGAGAGCTGTGAAACCGCGATTGCGGCGGCGATCGTCATCTCCGCGCTGGCGACGCCGCTGACGCTGGGGCTGATGACGGTGCTGGTATTGCCCTAGGGCAGGCAGGCTCAGTTCAGGTCGATGTTGCGCTGGAAGGGCCAGGTCTGCGCCAGCGCCACTGCTTCGTCGATCGGCAACGCATCGCTGAAGTGAAAACCCTGGCAGGCATCGCAGCCATTGTCGCGCAGGAATTCCAGCTGCGCAGCATGTTCGACGCCTTCGCGCCGGCGGCAGCAGCTGTCCATGTTCCGCGTGTTGCCAGCGCGCCAGCGCTTCCCAGCCGCTGACGGCACTCGTGTGGCAGTCGAACATCGGCTGGAACCAGGCCTCGATCTGACCGTTGGCCAGCGCATGGTGGAAGTCGCGCACGAGCTTGCGGCGATGGGCGAGCGCGAGCGAGGCATGCTATGCCTGCGGCGTGCTCTTTTTACCGATTCTTGTTGTTCTTGCCAGTGATTGACCCTGGCATCTCCTGAAAGTTCGCGAGCAGAAGCAATGCGCACAGGATCAGCAGTGGCCAGTTGCCCCAGCGTGACCAGGGCGTGCGTCCGCTCATCAGCTGCACGGTGCCGCTCAGGGTCGTTTCCTCGAACTGCGGCGCCTGCGCGACGATGACTCCCCTTTCATTGACCAGCGCGCTGACACCGTTATTCGTCGCGCGCGCGAGCCAGCGACCATTTTCGAGCGCGCGCATCGCCGACATCTGCATGTGTTGATGCGGCCCCCACGAGGAGCCGAACCAGGTGTCGTTACTGATCGTCACCAGCAGGTCGGCGTCGCGCGCATAGCGCCGCACGAAGTCGGGATAAACGATTTCGTAGCAGATGAATGGCGCAACGCTGTGCTGCGCAACCGCGAGTAAATCCTGGCCGGCCGGTCCCGGCACGATCGACGACATCGGCAACTCAAACAGTTCGAGCAGACCGGCGCTCAGCGCACGCAAGGGCACATACTCGCCGAAGGGCACGAGCTTCTGCTTGTGCCACAGCCCAGTGCCGTCGCCGAGCACGACGGCGCTGTTGTGCGTGTTGTCGTCGGTGCGGCCGAAAATACCGGTCAGCAAGGTTGCGCCCCGGCTGTCGGCAAGCGCGCTGAGTTCCGCGACGATCGGCGCCTCGGCGGCGTATACCGCCGGCACGGCGGTTTCGGACCAGATGACGAGGTCCTTGTCCCACAGCGGCGCGCTGAGCTTGAGGTAGGTGTCGAGGTTGCGCGCACGCGCGCCGGGATCGAACTTCAGGTCCTGCGGAATATTTGCCTGCACCAGCCCGACGTCCAGCGAACCCGTCGCCTGCGTCCACGCAATGTTGCGCGGCATCATCGCGGCGGCCCACAGCACGACGAGTAGCGTCGGCAAATGGCTGCTCAGCAGCGCGCGCGCGGACGCTAGTTTACGATAACGCAGGAAACACTCGCCGCTGAGCGCGCTGCTCAGCGCGAGTACGAAACTGATGCCGATGACGCCAAAGAGCGGAGCGATGCCGGCCAGTGGCGTCGTCACATGCGCATAACCGAGATACAGCCAGGGGAAGCCCGTGAGGAACCACGAACGGAACCATTCGCCGAGCGCCCAGGTGGCCGCGAAGCCGAGCACAGGATGTTTTGCGGCACCAAGGCGCCGATAAAGCCAGGTCTGCAGCGCCAGAAACAGTCCGAGTCCAACGACGAACAGGAAGGTCAGGACACCCGCGAGCGCCGGCGGCGCGTTGCCGAAGTCATGAATGCTGACGTAAACCCAGGAGGCACCGACGCCGAACAGGCCGAAGCCGAAGGACCAACCGATCAGCGCGGCGCGCCTCGGGCCCGCATCCGCCAGCAGTACGTACAACACCGCGGTCGACAGCAGCGCTACAGGCCACAGGTCCACAGGGCTGAAGCTGAGCGGCACCAGCGCGCCGGCCGCGAAGGCAAGGAGCAAGCGCATGGGCTCAGCGTAGGGCTTCGGCAAGATTTCTGTTTCCGCTTGTCATGGGGCGCCTACTCCGACCCCGGTACCGCCGACGTGCCGCGCGTGACGTGCAACAGCCGGATCTGGCGGTTGTCGGCGTTCAGGACCTTGAACAGGAAGCTGCCGATCTGCATGCTTTCCTCGCGCTGCGGAATGCGACCGAACTGGCTCAGCACGAGGCCCCCGATCGTATCGAAATCCTCTTCGGGAAATTCGCAGTCGAAAAACTCGTTGAACTCGGGAATTGGCGTCAGCGCTTTCACGGTAAAGTGATTGCCGTCGAGCGTCTTGATGTAAACCTCGTCGTCGGTGTCGTGCTCGTCCTCGATGTCGCCGACTATCTGCTCGAGCACGTCCTCGATGGTGCACAGGCCGGCGAGGTCGCCGTATTCGTCGATGACGATTGCCATGTGATTGCGGTTCTCGCGGAATTCTTTCAGCAACACGTTCAGGCGCTTTGACTCGGGCACGAAGGCGGCGGGACGCAGCAGGTCCTTGATGTCGAATTTTTTCTGCGGCTCGAGTGCAAGCGGCAGCAAGTCCTTCGCGAGCAAAATGCCGAGCACTTCATCGAGATTGTCGCCGATGACCGGGAAGCGCGAGTGCTGGGCCTCGATGATTATCGGCAGGAACTCCTGGGGATCCGCGCTGGCCGAGACCGTGACCACCTGCGAGCGCGGAATCATGATGTCGCGCACCTGCATGTCGGCTACCGACAGCGCGCCTTCGATGATGCTGAGGCACTCGGTGTCGATGACCTTGTTGCGCTGGGCCTTGCGCAGCACCTGCACGAGGTCCTTGGTGTCATCGACGGTGTCGGTGAACACCTCACGGATTTTGCCGATCCAGGTACTGGGGCCGGGATCGTTGTCGTTCTGATCGTCGTTCATGGCGTGTTGCTTGTTGTTATGAAGCGTTATTGATAAGGGTCTGCGTAGCCGAGCTGTTGCAGGATGTGTTTTTCCAGCGCTTCCATTTCATCGGCGGCTTTCGGCTCTTCGTGGTCGTAGCCTTTCAGGTGCAATACGCCATGGACAGTCAGGTGGGCCCAGTGGGCGTCGGCGGCCTTCTGCTGTTCCGTCGCTTCGCGCTCGACAACGGTGGCGCAGATCGCCAGGTCGCCCAGCAGGGAATCTGGCAAACCCGGAGGCACGGGAAACGACAGGATGTTCGTTGCGCCCTGTTTGTGCCGGTAGTGCGTGTTCAGTTCGGCCGATTCCGCTTCGTCGACAATGCGGATGCTAAGGCGGCCGCGCGCTTCGGGGGCGATATAGGCCAGCGCGGCCGAGGCCCAGCGCTTGAAGTCGCGGCGCAGCGGCACAGTACGCAGGCCGCTGGCGTTCTGCAGGTCAACTGTCACGCTCATGCAGCCGCTCTTTGTCGATGCTCTTGTCAGCGGGGGCCACTTTGTCGGTGTTCAGTGCCGGGATGTTCAGTCTGTCGAATTCGTCGTATGCCTCGACGATGCGTTGCACGATCGGGTGGCGCACGACGTCCTTTGAATTGAACCAGGTGAAGCTGATGCCCTTGACCTTGCGCAGTACGCTCGTGACCTGCACGAGGCCGGAGCGCGTGCCTTTCGGCAAGTCGATCTGCGTGACGTCGCCGGTAATCACGGCGGTTGAGCCGAAGCCGATGCGCGTCAGGAACATCTTCATCTGCGAGGTCGTGGTGTTCTGGCTCTCGTCGAGGATGATGAAGGCATTGTTCAGTGTGCGACCGCGCATGTATGCCAGCGGCGCGATCTCGATGACATTGCGCTCGATCAGTTTGGCGACGCGCTCGAAGCCGAGCATTTCATACAGGGCGTCGTACAGCGGACGCAGGTAAGGGTCGACCTTCTGTGTCAGGTCGCCCGGCAGGAAGCCAAGCTTTTCGCCGGCTTCGACGGCGGGGCGCACGAGGAGGATGCGCTCGACGTGCTCACCGATCAGCGCTTCGACCGCGCAAGCCACCGCAAGGTAGGTCTTGCCGGTACCGGCGGGACCGATGCCGAAGTTGATGTCGTGCTTCATGATCGATTGCACGTACAGGTTCTGGTGCGGCGTGCGCGGCTTGACCGACATTTTCGGCGTGCGCAGCACGAGTTCGTGGCTCAGCTCGAACGGCCCTTCAGACTCATCGAGGGTCTGCGGCGGCAACTGGAACTCGGCGAGGGCGAGATGAATCATCTCGGGCGTCAGCGCCGGATGACCGGCCGTCTGCCTGTACAGGTTTTGTAACAGTGCCGAGCCCTGCGCCATGGCGTCGGGCGCTCCATGAAGCTGGAATTCATTGCCGCGATGGCTGATCTGGAGGCCGAGGCGCTCTTCGATCTGGTGGAGGTGTTGGTTGTGCCGTCCGCACAGGGAGGCGAGACGTTGAGGATTGTCCGGCTGCAACTCTATCCGCAGGGAAGATTCGCTTGTCATGTAAGGAGGCGTGCACCATGTGGCCAGGTCGGGGGGTCAGTATAGCAAGCACGGCCCACAGCGTGAGTTAATTTTTCCGGTCCGGCTGGCCCGAAAGGAATACGCTGGCCGGCCTCTGCCGATACCCGGCTTGCAAGTATATTGCCCTTTTAAATCAACACTTTAAAAACCCTATGCTGCCGGGATGTGGAGTCAGATGGAGACAGGGAAATGAGGGTTTTCACGATCGGCTACGAAGGGCTGGGCCTCGACGAATTCACCGCGTTGCTGGCGCGCCACGGCATCGAAACGGTCGTGGATCTGCGCGAGCTGCCCTTGTCCCGCAAGCCGGGATTTTCCAAGCAGGCGCTGCGGCACGAACTGCAGTTATCGGGTTTTGGGTATGTCCACATCGCGGCGCTCGGTTGCCCGAAGCCGGTCCGCGCGGGCGCAGCGTACTCTCAGGCCGGCTCGCCGCGCAAAGTCGCGCCTGCAGCAGCGGTGATGCGCAAGGCGACGATGCGGCCAGTCGGCGTGGCAGCGTCGTTGCGGAACTGCACCGTGCGGTTATTTTCCGTGCGCGCCTGCCATATACCCGGGTCATGCCGCGCCGGCCCGATGACGAGACATTTCTCGATATTGCCGACCATGCTCGCGGTGATGCGATCGGTCTGTTGCACGATGCGAGCCTGCAGCAGGGCGAGCCTGTGCTTCTTCACGTCGTCCGGCGTGTCGTCAGCGAGTTCCGCCGCGGGGGTGCCGGGCCGCGGGCTGTAGATGAAACTGTAGGAGTGGTCGAAGTTGATCTCGGCGATCAGTTTCATCGTGTCCTGGAAATCCTGTTCGGTCTCGCCGGGAAAGCCGACGATGAAGTCGCTCGAGATGCTCATGCCGGGGCGTATCGCGCGCAGTTTGCGGATCGTGGACTTGTATTCCAGTACGGTGTGGTTGCGCTTCATCATCGCGAGCACGCGATCGGACCCGGCCTGGATCGGCAAGCTCAGGTGGCTAACGAGCTTCGGCACGTTTGCGTAGCAGTCGATGAGGCTCTGCGTGAATTCCATCGGATGCGACGTCGTATAGCGGATGCGCTCGACGCCGTCGAGCGCGGCAATAAGCGTGATCAGTGTCGCGAGATCGGCGGTCTTGCCGTCGTGCGTCGGGCCACGATACGCATTGACGTTCTGCCCAAGCAGGTTGATTTCGCTGACGCCGCGCTCCGCGAGATGCACGGCTTCGGCGATGACATCGTCGAGCGGCCGGCTGATCTCTTCGCCGCGCGTGTAGGGCACGACGCAGAAGGCACAGTACTTGCTGCAGCCTTCCTGGATTGTCAGGTAGGCCTGACAGGACTCGACCTGCGGCTCCGGCAGGCGATCGAACTTCTCAATCTCGGGAAAACTGATGTCGATGACCGGCTTGTGGCCGTCTGCCGCGTCGAGCAGCTCTGGCAGCCGATGCAAGGTCTGCGGACCGAACACGACGTCGACATAGGGTGCACGCTTGCCAATCGCCTGGCCTTCCTGGCTTGCGACGCATCCGCCGACAGCGATTTTCACGCCGGGTCTGGCCTTCTTCAGCAGGTTCCAGCGTCCGAGCCGATGGAAGACTTTCTCCTGCGCTTTTTCACGAATCGAGCAGGTGTTGAGCAATAGCAAGTCCGCGTCTTCCGGCTTGTCGACCTCGACCATGTCGCGATGCGCGCGCAGCAAGTCGAGCATACGCGCCGAGTCATACTCGTTCATCTGACACCCGTGGGTTTCGATGAAGACTTTTTTCCGGGATTTGGCGCCGATATTGGTCATGATCCTGCTCGTTAGGGTTATTTGCCGGGAGCGGGCTGGGCCTTGCGAAAACAGGCGCGGATTATACTTGAATTAAGGCGGGCTCGGCCCGATATTGCCGAGTCAGGGGACTGACTCAAACAGGGGGCAGACCACTAATCGCCCTGACCGTTGCTGCTGTGCTGCGAGTGTTCGAGGACTAGTGGTCTGTCCCTTTTTGCTCCCGTTACTCAGCAAGGCACGACACATGAACAACACGCGTAAAAACGATCCCCCATACCTCTTCCGTATCACTTTCCTCAACAAGGGGCAGGTGTACGAGGTGTATTGCCGCGAAGTCTTCCAGAGCGATCTGTATGGCTTCATCGAAATCGAGGACTTCGTGTTCGGCGAGCGCAGCCAGATGGTCGTCGATCCTTCCGAGGAGAAACTGAAAACCGAGTTTACTGGCGTAAAACGCAGTTTCATTCCGCTGCAGGCGATCATCCGTATCGACGAAGTCGAGAAGGAAGGTGTCGCGACAATCAGCAGGGGCGACAACATCGCGCCATTTCCGCTGCAGATCATCCCGCGCGGGCATACGCAGGACTGAGGCATTTGTTCTGCGTCCCGGATATTCACTGCAGGTCGGCAGGGCCGCAACAGGTAGTGCTTTGCCGGAACGGGATGCACCAGCCCCCGTTCCATTCCCTCGCATAAGTGGAGCAGGTGGATGCCTGATCCGCGTCGCGTCACCCGCAAGCCCCTGATGCATTTAACATTACCCGGGCTTCTTACTCAGGTAGAATCGCCAGATGTCTGAATCCCCCGCAAAACAGCGCTTGCTCTCCGATCAGCCCGGCACCTTGTTCGCCTATCCGAAGTACTGGGCCGAGTGCTACGGCACTGCCCCCTACTTGCCGATGTCACGTGCCGAGATGGACCAGCTCGGCTGGGATTCGTGCGACATCATCATCGTCACCGGCGACGCCTACGTCGACCATCCGAGCTTCGGCATGGCCGTGGTCGGCCGCTTTCTCGAAGCGCAGGGCTTTCGTGTCGGCATCATTGCGCAGCCGCGCTGGCAGAGTCCCGAAGACTTCATGAAGCTCGGCAAGCCGAACCTGTTCTTCGGCATCACGGCCGGCAACATGGACTCGATGATCAACCGCTATACGGCTGACCTGCGCATGCGCAGCGACGATGCCTATACGCCGAATGACGAAGGCGGCAAGCGGCCTGATCGCGCCGTCATCGTCTACAGCCAGTTGTGCAAGCAGGCCTACAAGGATGTGCCGCTCGTGATCGGCGGCATCGAGGCCAGCCTGCGCCGCATTGCGCAGTACGACTACTGGAGCGACAAGATCCGCCGCTCGATCATCATCGACTCCGCCGCCGATATCCTGCTGTACGGCAACGCCGAGCGCGCGATCGCCGAGGTCGCACATGCGCTGGCGCAAGGCAGGAAGGTGCATGAGCTCACCGATATTCGTGGCACAACGATCATTCGCGACCGTGTGCCCGCCGGCTGGACTGAAATCGATTCCACACGCGTCGACTGGCCCGGCAAGATCGACAAGATGCTGAGCCCTTACGAATACGTCAGCGAGCAGCAGGACAATTCAGTGCCCGAGCCGAGCACCGTGGCGGCGGTGAAGATCATTCCATTGCCGCTGCAGAGCAAGCATGAGCTCGATCTCGACACGACGTATGTGCGCTTGCCCTCATTCGAAAAAGTCACCAATGATCCCGTGCTCTATGCGCATGCATCACGCGTGCTTCACCAGGAAGCGAGTCCCTTCAATGGGCGTGTGCTCGTACAAAAGCACGGCACGAAGGAAATCTGGGTGAATCGTCCTCCATTGCCACTGGAGACCCCGGAGATCGACGGCGTGTTCGACCTGCAGTATCAGCGCCGTCCGCATCCGAGCTACGGCAACGCGACGATTCCCGCGTATGACATGATCAAGACTTCGGTGAACATCATGCGCGGCTGTTTCGGCGGCTGTACCTTCTGCTCGATCACCGAGCACGAGGGCCGCGTCATCCAGAGTCGCTCCGAGCAGTCGATCCTCAACGAAGTGGAAAAGATTCGCGACCAGGTCCCCGGCTTCACCGGCGTCATCTCCGACCTTGGTGGGCCAACGGCGAACATGTATGGACTCGTGTGCACTGAAGCGCATTCGGAGATTGGCCAGCGTTGTCGCCGCCTCTCGTGCGTATACCCGACAATCTGCAAGTACCTGAAGACCGACCACAGCCAGACGACACAGTTGTACCGCAAGGCGCGCAAGCTCACGGGTATCAAGAAAATCCTCATCGCATCCGGATTGCGCTACGACCTTGCCCTGCGCGACCCCGAGTACGTCAAGGAGCTCGTCACGCATCACGTTGGCGGTTATTTGAAGATCGCACCGGAACACAGCGAAGACGGGCCGCTGCAGCAGATGATGAAACCCTCGATCGCGCATTACGACGAATTCAAACGACTGTTCGAACTGTATTCCGCACAGGCAGGCAAGAAGCAGTACCTGATTCCTTACTTCATTGCGGCGCATCCGGGTTCGCGCGACAGCGATATGGTGAGCCTCGCGCTATGGCTCAAACGCAATCGCTTCAAGCCAGACCAGGTGCAAACCTTCTATCCGTCGCCGATGGCGCTCGCGACGGCGATGTATCATTCCGGCCGCAATCCGCTGAAGAAGCTGCACTACAAGAGCGAAAAACTGACGGTGCCGAAAAAGCTCGAGCAACGTCGCCTGCAGAAAGCATTTTTGCGCTATCACGACGAAAAGAACTGGCCGATGCTGCGCGAGGCTCTCGTGAACATGGGCCGCGCCGACCTGATCGGCACAGGCGAGCAGCATCTCATCCCGCCGGAAGGACGAACCGAGCGCGTTGCCGCACCGGCGCGCCGCTTCCAGGGTGCGGCCGCGAAAGCGCCGAGGCCGAAGAAAGCGCGTTGACTAAAATTAACGCCATGCTTCGGACCACAGCGCCCGCGCACGGGTCTGAAACAAGGAGGCATTCAGATGTCAGCAGAACGCAGGTCCTTCCCGCGCTATCCGGTTAAATCGCCGGTTCTGGTCACCTTGCCGGACGCCGCGACCGGCACCGTCTACCACTGCGAGTGCAACACGCTGTCGCGCACCAGCATCCAGATTGAGTGCAGCGCGGAGTTGATCGCCGCGCTGCTGCGACAGACGAAGCTGCCGTATTATTGCTCCTTGCAGTTCACCTTGCCCTGGTACAAGCACATATTCCGCGTCGACGCTTCCGTCGTCACTCACCGCCGCCTGTCACGGCAACAATACGTGCTGGTGCTGCTGTTGCGTCATGCTGATTTGCAGCAGGAAACCCTGCTCGATAACCAGCTGAATCGGCAGCAAAAGGCGCTCGGGCTCGACTGAGATTCAATCCCCGCATCCCGAACCAGGCATGCCGCGTAACAGGTGGTGTTGCGCGGGAATCGGCGGGTGTCCGTAGGATTTGTCCTGTGAAAGTTAAAACCTATAACAAAATATCAAACTCTGGTGCTAGGCAAACCACGCTGGCTCACTAGAATGGCCTCCAGACCCGCCACCCGGCAGGAATTCGACTGCAGACCAAGGAATCCCGTGGCCCAATCCATGCACAGCTTTCCCGATTCCGGCACTTTCTATAAAGAACTTGCCCGTGTAGTGGGCCCCGAGCGCCGGTATTACCGACTGATTCTCGTGTACAGCATGGCCATTTCGCTGCTCACGCTCGCCATTCCTATCTCCGTGCAGACGCTGATCGACACGGTCGCCAATATCGGCGTGTCGAGCGCGGTCGTGACGGTCGGCATCATGCTGTTCGCGTTGCTGCTGGTATCGGGCATCCTGCAGGCGCTGCGCGCCTACACCATGGAGCTGTCCAATCGCGCGCTGTTTGGCCGCATGGCCAGCGAGATCGCGCTGGTGGGCCTGTTGAGCGCGCCGGGCTGGTTCGCACGGGAGCAGCATGCGGCCCTGTGCAATCGTTACTTCGACATCATGACAATCAAGAAGAATGTCCCCTATCTGTTCAGCCAGGCCTTCTCGATCTTTTTCCAGTCCGTGATCGGCTTCATCGTTGTATCGCTGTACCACATTTACTTCCTCGTATTCAGTGTGTGCCTCGTACTCCTGCTGTGGCTGCTGTGGGCATTGAGCGGCTGGCGCGCGATCGAGACCGGCTTTCGGCTGTCCGATCGCAAGCATGCAACTGGAGCGTGGTTACAAAGACTTTCCACAGGCAACGCATTTTTCAAGGCGAGCCAACCACAGGCTTTTGCATTGCAGCAAACCGATGAGCTGATCAATGCGCATCTGGACGCCCAGCAGTCCCATTTCCGCGTCCAGTTCGGACAACTGGTGTTCCTGCTGTTCATCTACGCACTGGCGAGCGCAGTGCTGCTTGGTATTGGGGGGTGGCTGGTCGTGCAGGGGCAGCTGACCCTGGGCCAGCTGGTCGCCGCGGAGCTGATCATGTCGGCCATTTTTTACAGCTTGCCGCAGCTGGCCGGGTATCTGGACTACTTTTATGACGTCTGTGCCGCGGCGGAGGAGCTGTTGCGCCTTCGCGGCATCGCGTCCGAGTCCCGGGAGCAGGGTCCGCTCGTGCCAGTCAGCGGCAATGGACCTTTCGTATCGCGGGGCACTCGGTGCGCGGATCTGCCGCAATCAGGCTCGGTGACCTTTACGCTTCAGCCGGGCACACGGGCGATGGCAAAGGCCACCAGCCCGGCTCTTCAGCACACCTTTACCAGCTTGCTCGACGGCAGCCTCGCCCGCACGGGCGGCACGCTTACGTTCGCCGAAACCGATATCGACGATTATGGCGAGGCCGAGCGGCGCCGCCTCGTGCAGGTGCCGTCGCGCCAGCCATTCCCGCCGCTGGGCATTCGCGACTATCTGCGCCTGGCCGGCGCCGATGTATCGGCCATGCGTCTCCACGACGGCCTCGAGTTGCTCGAACTCGGTTATGAGATAGCAGAGCTGCCGGAAGGCCTCGATACCAGTCTTGCCGCGGATGGCCAGCCGCTGCGCCTCGACCAGGCACTCCGGCTCAAGCTGGTGTTCGCCTTGTTCGGCGATTCCCGACTTCTCGTTCTCGACCAGCAGTTCATGACACTCCCGCATGGCTTGTTGCGGCGCTTCATGGAGGCCTACACCAACGGCGGAGCGCGGAGTGTAATCTGCTTCACCGCAGGTGAGCACGGCGAGGGTTTCACGCATGCACTCGACATCGGCACGGACAAGCAATCACTCAGGGCGCTGTAAGGACCACATGAACAACACGAATAGCAAGGCACGGTCGCGCGAGTTCACGCTGGCTCACAACTACTCCCCCCGGTATCTGGGCCCGTTGACGGCCATGCGCCGCACCCGGCTCCCATCCATCCTGCGCGTCGTGGCATGGATGATCGCCATTGGAATAGTCCTGGTCAGCGTTGCGCTGTGGCAGATCCCCTGGGTGCAAACCACGACTGGCGCGGGGAGGGTAACGACCCTCGATCCGCGCGATCGTGTCCAGAACATCAGTGCGCTCGTCGCCGGCCGTATCGCCGAATGGTATGTGCAGGACGGCATGTTCGTCAGGGCGGGTGACCCCATCGTCCGCATCGAGGATGTCGACCAGTCCTATGTGGAGCGACTGCAGGCCCAGCTCGATGCAGCGCGCCGCAAGTACTCGGCTGCCAGGGCGGCGGTCGATACTGCCGGTCTCGACGTCGCGCGACGCGATGACTTGCTCGCGGACGGTCTCACTTCGCAACTCGATTCCGAACAGGCGCGCATACGCCTGCAGCAACTCCGGGTCAGTGCTGAGCAGGCCCTGAGCGAGCTCAATCAAGCTGAAGTAAATCTGTCTCGGCAGGGGAGTCAGCTGGTCACCGCGCCGCGCAATGGCACGATTCTGCAAGTCGCGGCAGGCGATACCGCGACGATCGTCACCGCGGGACAGACGCTCGCTACATTTGTTCCCGCTGATGCCGAGCGTGTCGTGGAACTCTATATCGACGGTCGCGATGTCGGTCTCGTGCGCGAAGGACGCGATGTACGCCTCGAGTTCGAGGGCTGGCCTGCATTTCAGTTCAGCGGGATCCCGGAAGTCGCCGTCGGCACCTTTGCCGGGGTCGTGGTATTCATCGAGCCGAATGCGCGAACGGACGGGCGCTTCCGCGTGCTCGTCGCCGAGAAACGCGGGGCCATGAGATGCGTCGATAGCCGACCCTCGCGGCCCGGATTCAACAGCGCAACCGATTGCGGCTGGCCGCCTGGCAGCTTCGTGCACCTCGGCGCGAATGCGCGCGGCTGGATCCTGCTGGAGACTGTACCGCTCGGTTACGAGCTCTGGCGGCGCCTGAATAATTTCCCGCCGGTCAAAGAGCCGCTGAGTGTAAGTGCAGGAAGACTATGATTCGTTTGACGATCGCATCACTGCTGGCTTTCGGCCTTTGCCTCGATGCATCTGCGCAGGCGCAGGCGCCGCGACGAGTGGATGTCGCGCCCACCACGCTCGACGCGCTCATTGCCAGCAGCCTGGCACACTTCCCCGAGATCCTGGCGACATCCGCTGAAGTCGAGGGCCGGCAGCAGCTCGCGTTCGCGGCGGAAGGGGCCTTCGATCCGCGCATTGAAGGCGGTGCCGGGTACCTGGCTGGTAATCAGGACGCGCAGAGCCTCGATGCCGGCGTGTACCAGGACCTTCCATTTGCCAACGCGCGACTCTTTGCCGGCTATGACCTGGCGGACAAGGATAGCCCCGGGTATGACTATGCGGAGCTTGCCGGCGACAAGCGCGAAGCCAGGGTAGGCTTCAGCGTCTCGCTGCTACGTGATCGCGCCATCGACCAGCGCCGTGCTGCCATAACCAGTACCCGGCTCGACGTGCGCTCGGAGCAGCAGCAGCTGACGCTCGAACGCTTGCGCGTTTTGCAGCAGGCCTATGTCACCTATGCGCAATGGCTGCTGGCCACGCGCCTGCACGACTCATATGCGGAATTACTGAAGCTCGCCGAGGACCGTGGGGTCGCGCTCGAGCGTCGGGTCGCGGCTGGCGACGCGCCGGAGATCCTGCTCGCCGAAAATCGCCAGGCGATATTGCAGCGCCAGGGCCTGCTCGTGGATGCACAACGCCAGATCGACATGGCGGCCGAAGCCGTTGCCTTCTATCTGCGCGATGAACAGGGCGCCACGGTGTATCCACGGTATTCATCGGAGCTGGAGTTGCCTGTAGAGAATCCTGCCGATTTCGACGTGCCGGTCGAGGAATTGCTGGACCGGGTACTGGCACTGCGGCCCGAGATCTCCTCGGCCAGGATCGCGCGCGAGCAGGCAGGCCTTAAATTGCAACTCGCCGAAAACCTTGGTAAGCCCAGGGTGGATCTGCGGTTTTACACGGCCCGCGGCTCTCGCGACGGCTTGACCGGCTACGAGGGCACTGACCAGGTGGTCGACCTCATGTTTGCTATCCCGCTACGCACGCGGGAAGCGCGGGGCAAAGCCAGCGCGGCGCATGCCGAGATGGCGACGCTGGACTATCGCATTCGGCAAATGAATGACCAGGTGGAGCTCGACATCCGTCGCGCGCTGGTAAACCTCGATGCCACACGCCAGCTCGAGGACTTCGCGATCAACGAGCTCGCACTGTCCGAAACGCTTGCCACTGCCGAGAGTCGACGCTTCGATGCCGGACTCAGCGACTTCTTCCTGCTTAACATTCGCGAACGCCAGGTGGGTGAGGCGCAGCTCAAGCGCTGGCAAGCCCATCTGGCCCACCATGTCGCCCTCGCCAGTTTTTACGTCGTGAGCATGAATCTCGAGGGGCTTGGCGTTCGCAGCGATGCCGCGGCGGGAGGTGCTTTTTGAACGAGATAGCGCATACCGGAACACCGGTCCTCTACGCGGGCTTTACGCTGCTCGTTATCGCATTGCTGGCCGTCGACTTCCTATTGCTGCAAAACCAGGGCAGCCACAAAGTCTCGATCAGGGAAGCCGCCTGGTGGTCGCTCGTGTGGTTTCTCGCGGCAGCTGCGTTCGGCCTCTGGTTCTGGTGGCACCTGAATGCACAGTTCGGAGCGGATATCGCGACACAAAAGACGCTCGAGTACGCGACGGGTTACGTGATCGAGAAAGGGCTTGCGATCGAAAACGTGTTTGTGTGGATTACGATCTTTGCCTACTTCGCAATACCACCTGAGTATCAGAAACGAGTCCTGTTGTGGGGCGTGGTCGGCGCGATCGTCATGCGCGCGGTGCTGATCTACCTCGGCGCCGTGCTGATAAAGCAGTACTCGTGGATCTTCTATGTATTTGGCCTCTTCCTCGTCGGGACGGGAATCAAGATGTTCCTGTTCGCCGGCAAGACCAGCGACCTTGGTTCCAACCCGCTGTTGCGCTGGCTTCAAGGGCATCTGCCACTGACGAGTGCGCTGCATGACGAACGCTTTTCCGTCATGCAGGCAGGCAAGCGTGTGTTGACGCCGCTGGCAATCGTGCTGCTGCTGGTGGAAGCAACCGACCTGATATTCGCTATCGACAGCATACCGGCCATCTTCGCCGTGACGAGCGACCCTTTCATCGTATTCACCGCGAATACCTTTGCGATTCTCGGTTTACGTGCCATGTACTTCCTGCTGGTCGACATGGCTGACCGCTTCCACCTTCTTGGTTACGGGCTCGCCGTTATCGTCGGCTTTGTCGGCGTCAAGATGCTCATCATGGATTTTTACAAGATCCCAATTTTGTGGATGCTCGCGACCGTGGCCCTGATCCTTGCCGTCTCCATCCTCGGCAGCCTGAGCTTTCCACGCGGTGATACAAAACACGGGCCGTAGCCCGTGTTTCATCATCAATTCGTGGCGCAATAGCGCTTCGGGTCAGCCGGCTTTCGCCTTGTAGATGCGCAGCTGCTCGTTGAACTGTGCAGCGATATCTTCCATGTCGTCGATAGCGCGCTTCTGGCTCGCGGCATCGGCCCCGCAGTTCAGGAACTTGTCCACTTCCGCGACGTAGGTTTCCACCGCTTTCTTCGCCTTCAGCATGTCGGCGCCCGAGGCGCTATCCCCCGGCGGTACTTCAGGTTCTGCTGGACGTGTGCAGACAGCGAAGGCCTGGCTGGAAAAGAGCACGCCGGCAAGCGCGGTCATGATCAAGGGTTTCAGTTTCATAAAGGAGCTCCTCTTTGGTTAATACAAATGCTGTTAGATGCAGTTACGACAAGCTTTGGTAAAACTTTAGTGCTGTTTCCGCCTTCATCCGTGAATCTCAGGCCAGCTTCAACCTGTTGCCAATGCTGGTTTTTTTTCCGATGTCGGCGCGTTCGATCGAGAAGAATTTCATGACTTCGTTCAGTTTCTGGGCCTCGTCGCTCATCGTGTCGATAGAGCGCGTGACCTTCTCGACCATGACGGCGTTCTGCTGCGTGCCTGCGTCGATGTTGCTGATCGATGAATTCACCTGGTTGATGCCTTCCGACTGCTCCTGGCTTGCGGCTGATATCTCCGAAATGATCGAGGTCACCTGTTTGATCGAGCTGACGATGGAGTTCAGCGCGTCGCCAGACTTGTTGACGAGATCGGTGCCACGTTCCACCTGACGGTTACTGTGGTCGATCAGCTCGCGGATTTCCTTCGCGGCGCCGGCGCTGTGCACGGCCAGCTTGCGCACTTCGTCGGCAACTACCGCGAAGCTGCGACCCTGCTCACCAGCACGCGCGGCTTCGACCGACGCGTTGAGTGCGAGCAGGTTGGTCTGGAACGAAATCTTGTCGATGACGCCGATGATGTTCGTGATCTTCTTGCTCGATGTGTTGATGTCGCTCATTGCCGCGATTGCCTGGCCGACGATGCTGCCGCCGGCTTCGGCTTCGACACGCGCGGCATTCGCCAGGCGATCAGCTTCGAGCGTGTTATCGGCCGTCTGTTTCACCGTCGCGGTCATTTCCTCGATGGTTGCCGCGGTTTCCTCGAGCGATGCGGCCTGCTGTTCAGTGCGCATCGACACTTCGGCATTGCTGTCAGTGATCTCCGTGGCGACTTCGTCGAGCGCTCCGGCCGAGGTCTGGATGCTGCGTACGACTTCAGTCAGCTTGCCTACAGTTGTATTGACGTCGAATTTCAGTTGCGCGAACACGCCCTGGAAATCGCCGCTCATCGTGTGGGTGAGGTCGCCCTTGGCGACGCAGCTCAGTACCGACACGGTGTCCTTGATGACGCGCTCTGAAACGTTCATCAGCTGATTTACGCCGCTGCTGAGCTCGAGGAAGAAGCCTGACTTGTTCGCCTGGTTGATGCGCTGGCTGAGGTCGCCGCTCATCGCCGCGTTGACGATTGTCTTCACTTCGTCCTCAACAGCGACTTCAGTCGTGCGATCCTGCCATTCGGCGACTGTGCCGATGCGTTTGCCCTTGCTGTCGGTCACCGGGCCGATCGTGATGCGGTAGTTGCGGCCACCGATTTCCTTGTCGCTGACCTGCGGCTGGCTCAGATTGCGGAATACGAGGCCTTCCTGTGCGCCGTTGACATACAGGTAATCGACGCCCTTGCCGAGCAACCCATCCGCGCTGAAGTTCGGCAACACGCGACGGATCGCGCTCTCGCCCTGGCGGAATAGCGCATGCGCGGCATGGTTGTGATAAATGATTTCGAGATTGGCGTCGAACATCAGGACCGCCGAGGTAACGCCGTCGAGCGCCTGCTTGATGCGACCGGTTTCGGTGGCGATGCGTGCCTGCTCGGCTGCCATCTGCTGCTGTTCGTCGGCCATGCGCGCGGATTCGGCAGCCTGGCGGCGCGCCTCATCCATTTGCTCGTTCAGCTGCACTTTCTGCTGGCGCAACTGCGCCTGCATATCGGACAGGCCTTTCAACAGTTCGCCGGTCTCGTCACGCGAGGTAACGGTAACCTTGTTCTCGAGTTTGCCGCTGGCGATTGCCGCGGAGATGCTGACGGCCTGCTGCAGCGGCAACGCGATGATGCGTGAGAGCTTGAAGAACGCTATGTTCACGATCGTGGCGACGAGCACGATGATGCCGACAAAGATTATCGATATACGACTCTGGCTGGCCTCTGCTTCGATACGTGCAGCTTCCTGCAGCGCATCCTTGGTGTTCTTCATCGTCGCCAGTATCGGTGCGAATTCCTGCGCGACGTCAGAGAAGGTCGTGCGCTCCGTTGTCAGGCGCGTCAGGGCGTCGCCGTAGGACAGCAGCGATGCCACGTACGCTGCCAGGTCGCTGGAGATGAAGAGTTTGGTGTCTTCGTCCATGTCGGATTCGCCGAGCAGTGCTTCGAAGACGTCCCTCTCGGCGAGAACAGCGTCGCTCAGTTCAGTGGATGGATGCGCGATGTAGGCACGCTCGTGGTCGCGGATCGTCAGTAGCGAGTTCTGCAACTCGGTGTTGCCTTCGCTATCGACGAGCTCGCGAATGTTGTTTGCGCTGCTGTTCAACTGGCCGAGGAAGCCGCTCTGTTCATCGAGGCCGGCCGCGTCCATCGACTTGACCATTTCATTGAAGCTACCCTGGTACAGGCCGAGATACAGCGACATGTCTTCGATCAGCGACCCCACTTCGTCGGTCGGCGGGCTTTCGAGAATCGTTGCGATGTTGGTTTCGACCGCTGCCAGCGCAACCCGATGCGGCTCGAGCAGCGCGGAGTCGTGATCGATGATGAAATCCTTTTCGAGGCGGCGCATATCCAGAAACTGGATGTTGATCTGGTCGACGAGCTCACCGAAGCGCGTGATGCGCGCAGTGTCGGCGGTCGCCTTGACGTTTACGACATTGACCTGCCAGTAGGCGGCTCCGAGCGCGGAGAACCCCAGCACCAGGATCGCCGATATCAGGCCGAACTTGCCGGCCAGCTTCATATCCTTGAATGAAAAGCGCGATTTCGCCGGGGCCAGCCCGGGGATCTTGCTGGTTATTGCGGTAGCCATGATCGTAACCTTCTCGTAGCGGAAGAATTGAGTGCTTACGGAGAGGATTACGGACTAAAACACCGGGAGCTTAAGTGTTTTTTTGCATGCCTGCGCTGTTGCGGCGCGGGAAGTCCTTGCTGGACAGAGTGTCAGGCGTGTGGATATAGCACTGGAGTCTGTGCACAGACGTCAGGAGGACAGACCACGTGGCTGAAACAGCAGTGGACTGTCTCGAGAATGCCCAGCGAGTAGGCTGTCCCCTGCAAAATCGCTTAAGCGATCCAGCTCGTGAGTGTCGACACCCATTGCGGGTGCGCATTGAGGCAGGGAATCAATGTGAGCGACTCTCCGCCGGCCTCCTTGAATGTCTCTGCTCCCTGGATCTCGATTTCTTCCAGTGTTTCGAGACAGTCGGTGACGAAGGCGGGGCATAGCACGAGCAGTTTCTTCACGCCCTTGCCGGCGAGTTCCTCCAGGGTGGCTTCAGTGGATGGCTCGAGCCATTTCGCGCGGCCGAGCCGCGACTGGAAGGCCACGGAATATTGCTCGGGGCGCAGCTCGGCCCGCTTGACGAACTCCTCCGTCGTCCGCAACACCTGGTGGCGATAACACGTGGCGTGCGCGGATGACGGGGTCTGGCAGCATGTGGCGGACTTCAGGCAATGCGCGCCGGTTGGATCGCCTTTCGTGATGTGTAACTCGGGCAAGCCGTGATAACTGAATAGCACGTGATCGAAGGGTTGCTGCAGTGCGGGCCGCGCGCTCTCGACCAGCGCCTCGATATAGTCGGGCCGATCATAGAAGGGCGCCGGAACCTTGAGCGCGACATTCAGCTTGTGCGCGGCGATCACGCGTTCGGCTTCCTTTATCGAGGTCAGCACGGTGCTTTCAGCGTAATGGGGATAAAGCGGCAGGAACAGGATCTCGCTGACACCGGGTAAGGCGGCCAGCCGCGTGATTTCGCTTTCGATCGACGGATTGCCGTAGCGCATCGCCATGCCGACGGGCAGCGTGGTTTTCTGCCGCACGGACTCGAGCAGGTCCATCGACAGTGCCACCAGCGGCGAACCCCGCGAGGTCCAGACACTCTGGTATGCGTGCGCCGACCGTTTCGGTCTGAGAGGCAACACGAACAGGCTCACGATCATGCGGCGCAGCAGCCAGGGCAACTGGATCACGTAGGGGTCCATGAGGAACTGATTAAGGTAACGTCGTACTGCGGGGACGTCGGGCTTGTCGGGGGAACCAAGGTTAGCGAAAAGGACTGCGTGCTTGCTCATCGTGAATCTGCCAGGCGGATCGTTGCGTATATGCGTCTTTATATCATATTCCGGCGCGCGCATTGCTGCGCTCGTTGGCAGCGGCAGCGCATGAATGAAGGTAAAATTTTGCACATGACAAGGCCCTCGATCAAAGTCGGTATCAGCAGTTGCCTCCTCGGCCAGCAGGTCCGGTACAACGGCGGGCATAAACTGTCGACGCTGTGCACGCAGGACCTGGCCAGGTGGTTTGAGTTTGTTCCGACCTGTCCCGAGGCTGGCGCCGGTTTCGGCATTCCGCGGCCGCCCGTGCGTCTCATCGGCACGGCTGCCACGCCGCGTGTCGTGCGTGTGGACGACGCCTCGGTCGACCTCACCGAGCCACTGCGGACCTATTCAGAGGAACGTGTACCGCAGCTCGGTGACCTCTGCGGCTACATCTTCATCAAGAACTCTCCCAGTTGCGGGCTGTTTCGCGTGAAGCTTTATCGCGAGGACGGCACGCTGCAGCAGGAAACCGCGCGCGGGGTTTTTGCCGAGGCGCTGACGCGGGCATACCCCTTGCTGCCGGTCGAGGAAGATGGCCGTTTGCAGGACCCCGTGCTGCGCGAAAATTTTATTACCCGCGTATTCGCCTGGTCCAACTGGATGGAATTACAGCGTGAAGGCGTCACGGCAGTTGCGCTCACGACCTTTCATGCACGCTACAAGTACACACTCATGGCGCACAATCCGCAGCGGTACCAGGAGCTCGGGCGCATGCTCGCAAGGGCCGGTCGCGAGGACTTGCAGCAGCTCAGTGAGCGTTACTTCACGGCCTTGATGCAGGCCTTGCAACAAAAGGCGAACCGCGGCACGAATACAAACGTGCTGATGCACTTGCGCGGCTTCCTGAAGAAAAACCTGCAGGCCACCGAGAACGCCAGCATCAGCGACGTGATCGAGCAATATCGCCAGGGATATGTTCCTCTGGTGGTGCCGGTCACGCTGTTGCGGCATTACTTCAGGCGCTACCCCGATCCATACATGGAAAAGCAGGCCTTCCTGCAACCCTATCCCGACGAACTCGGCCTGAGAAACGCGCTATGAGCCTCGCACTGCACTGGTTCCGAAGCGACTTCAGAATCCACGACAATACTGCTTTGTCCGCCGCGCAGGCGGAGGGGCCGGTCGTTGCACTGTACATCGCCACGCCGCAGCAATGGCGCGCGCATGACGATGCGCCGGTCAAACAGGATTACTGGCGGCGCAGCCTGCATGTTCTCGAGTCAGGTTTGCGCGAGCTGGGGATCCCGCTGCTATACATGGAAGTACCCTCGTATACCGAAGTGCCCGCGCTGTTCGCGCGTCTGCTGGGCGCCTGGCGGGTCACTGCGCTGCACTGCAATCGCGAGTACCCGCTGAACGAACACCTGCGAGACGATGCGGTGCACGCCGTATGCCGCGAGCTTGGCGTGCCGATGAAGCGGCACGACGATCAGGTGCTCGTCGCGCCCGAGCGCGTGCTGAACCAGAGTGGCGCACCGTTCAAGGTCTTTACGCCGTACGCGCGCGCGATGCGCGAGATATTGAAACAGGGCGTGCCGCGGGCCGCGGCCTTGCGCCTGCAGCAGGCGCCGGACCTGATCCGCCAGCCGGAACAACGTGACTTGCGAGAACTCAGCTGGGGCGCGGTTGAACCACGTTGGGAGCCGCTATGGCCCGCGGGCGAAACCGTGGCACTGAAGCAGCTCGCTGCCTTCTGTCGCGCGCCGATCGGCGGCTATCGCGAACAGCGCGACATTCCGTCTGTCGATGGAACCAGTCGCTTGTCGCCGGCGCTCGCGACTGGCGCTGTGTCGATACGCGAATGCTGGCGCCGCGCGCCGTCGGAAGACAATGACGGCGCCTTCGTCTGGCAGAACGAATTGCTGTGGCGCGACTTCTACAAGTACATCATGTGGCATTACCCGCATGTCAGCAGGAAGCAGGCCTGGCGCCAGGACCTCGGCCATGTGCCGTGGCGGCATGACGTGGAGGACTTCGCGCTGTGGTGCGAAGGCCGGACTGGCATCCCGATCGTCGACGCCGCCATGCGGCAACTGCAGCACACCGGCTGGATGCACAACCGCCTGCGCATGCTAACGGCGATGTTCCTGACGAAGCAGCTGCTGATCGACTGGCGCTGGGGCGAGCGCTGGTTCATGCAGCACCTCGTCGATGGCGACTTCGCGGCGAATAACGGCGGCTGGCAGTGGAGCGCGTCGACGGGCACCGACGCGGCACCTTACTTTCGTATCTTCAACCCGGTGACGCAGTCGCGGCGCTTCGATGCCGAGGGCAGCTTCATCCGCCAGTATGTGCCGGAACTCGCCGGGCTCGACAAGGCCGCGATTCATGACCCAGGCTTGCTGCGGCCCGATGCTTACCCGGCACCGATGGTCGATCTCGCCTTCGGCAGGGAACGTGCGCTGAACGCATTCAAAAAGCGGGATTAGAAACAGGGACAACCCACCAGCTGCTCGGCGTCCGATCAATTGCGGTCCGTGCTCTTTGGCACCGTTTAAACAAATCAATTGGGCTCTGACCCCATTTGATTATTCCATCGTCACGTCACGCATCTCATCCGACATTGCCTGTTCCCATGTGCTCCAGCCGGAGCCCATGCCGTAAGGCGCGCGCTGCAGGATCGCTTCGATCTTGCGCAGCTTGCCGTCTTCGACCTTGAACAGTTCTGCGATCTGCCAGGTCCAGGGTTGTACCGGCCCCGCGGTAACCGTGCGGCCATCCGGCACCTGGAAGGTGCGCGTGTCGCCACCCGAGTGATCAAAGAAGCCGAAGGCAAACACGAGGCCGCGTTCTTCGTCGACGGCAACGAAGCGGCGATCACGAATGCGATTGACGAAATGCAGCAGGCCCGATTCGAACTGTTCAAGGCAGCTCCACTGTGCTGAGTAGCCGAGTGCGGTCGCGGGATCGGGACGCGTTTGCCCTTCAGGCGTAGGCGCGTTCGTGGTCAACGAACCGTTTTCGAAACGGTTGCAGTCCTCGGCGAAAGGATAGTCGCCCTTGCCGTCATTCTGCTGCATGCCGGTGAAGTACTTGTTCGCCGTCTCGATCATTGCAGCGCGCGCCATGCGCCGCTCGGGCGGAATCGCTTCGAGGTAGACCTCGTGCGGCTTGCCGAGCGCGTTGACGTTGTTCGCTGCGCTCTCGTTACGCACGACGATCTGCTCGATCTGCGTAATCATCATGTTTTCGATTTTCAGGCGCACCGCAATGAGTGCCGGCGTACCCAGCGCAGGATCGCGATGGTCTTCCTCGATGGTGCCGATGAATGCCACCTGGCCGGCAGGTACGTCGCTCGTGAACAAGCGATAAGGTCCCTTCGCCTTCATGGTGTTCCATAGACCGTCGCCAATCAGCAGGCGCTGGCCGTCTTCGGTATAGATGAGGTCTTCGGCTAGTGGCAGCTGCGCCGGAGCGTTCGCTATCACTGCATCGAAATAGCGGTCGACGAAGGCTTCAAGGCAGACGCGATCGCAGGCAAGGACAGCGGTCGACACCGCTGGGGCCGACGATGGCGCAAGTGCGGCAGCAGGCGCGGCGGCGGCTGTCGTAGTTGTTTCAGCAGTCGAGGCCGGGCTGCCTGCATCGCCGCCGCAGGCTGTCAGTGCCAACGCGGCAAGAACAAAAGTAAGGCGTTTGAGAGTCATGGTTGCGTCCTTTGTTGTTATGTTCAAGCAGTCGGAGGACAAGCGAACGATAGGCAAGGGGACGGCAGTGCATCGTGATATAGCCTCATGCCTTGCCTCCTCAGGGCTCCGCGCAGTTGAAAGGTATGATCTCCTCGTCTGGCACATGCAACCATTTTTTGCGCAGCGTGACCGGGCGTGTGAAAGTCGCGGGATCGGTGACCGTCATCTGGTATTCCATCTGGCTGCCGTCTTCGATCGGCGTGAAGCGTTCCGTGATGATGACCGCTTCGCTCTGTGGAATGCCGGCCTGGTTGAAATGCGGCCAGTTGATGTGCGTCGTCGTGGCGACCAGCGTATCGCCCTCCCAGTGACCGACGGAATACCCGAGCGGAGAGGGCGCCGTGCCGGCGGGCGCGGCGCTCTGGTCGAGGTGAATCGTGCGGCGCAAGTCGTATTCCTCTATGCGCAGAACGACCGCGTCGCCTGCGCGCAGGATTTCCATCGGCAGCGGCTGTTCCATGATCAATGGCATGCCTTTCGGCGTGCAGTTGTTTGTCGGGTTGTCGGTCGCGGGATTGAAACGCGCGAGCGCCTGCCTGGCGGCCTCGGTCATCGGATAGCTGTCGAGATCGTAGTTACGATCGATCGATTCAGGAAACAGGAAGCCATCGGAGCCGGTAAAGGTCCAGACGCGGAATAGGCCCAGGTCGGGACGACTACGATCCCCTTCAGTACGGAAACGGTACGAGAAGTCGCCGATGAAATTGTCACCGAACTTCGCCTGCGCACCAGTCTGCAGCACGAGCTCCTGGCCAGATTCGAGTAGCACGTTGGTTGCGAACATTTCTTTCTTTGGCGTGAGCGGTGGGTATCCGGCGACACGGATTTTCATTCCTGGCTGGATTGCATCTTGCGGAATGCCGGCCCGAAACATCAGCGTTGGCGAGCCGCTCTCCATGTCCCATTCGCTGACGCTGCCGTCTTCGGCGATGGTCTTCAGGACGATATGCGCATGCGGATTGCGCCACTGCACGCGTGTGACTTCGCCTTCGAGGTACATCACGTCGCCGGTATCGAAGCGGCCAAAGAAACTGTGATGTGCCAGGGCCGAAGCGGACAGGCAAAGCGTTGCGAGGACAAAAAGGGAGCGGCTGCGCATGGTTTTGCTGGCATCACGATTTGATGTGCCATGAGCATACCGCAATAAAAGGGGGACAAACCACGTGAAGGCAGGGGGGGTGCGTGTGGTATGTCCCCTCGAAACTGCGGCGGGAATAGGGTCCTGCCGACGTGCGTTGACCTTATCTCAGCGGCTGGCCTTTTCCGGGGGCGCCGTGCCATTGCTGCGCGGGTACTTCGCCGGTGTCGGTGGTTTCCTCGAACTGCGCGAATTCAGTGGTTTCCTGTGACGCATCGTCGAGGCCATGGATCTGCGGCGGATGATTCTTGCCGGGCGCGCTGCCGAAGAGGCCCGCAAAGAAGTTGCGTTTCGGCTGCGTGCGCATTGCGTCGAAAGTGGCAAAC
This sequence comes from Pseudomonadota bacterium, assembly GCA_041178065.1. GTDB lineage: Bacteria > Pseudomonadota > Gammaproteobacteria > Pseudomonadales > Pseudohongiellaceae > CAILUG01. The sequence continues at coordinate 27,934 of JBEGWB010000012.1, forward strand.
ACGGCGGGATCATCGGCGCGTTCGATCAGCATGCGGCCGTGTGGCGGTTTCCCGTAGTTGAGTTCGACGAGCAGCGTGTCGGCGTCGATCTGGCGAACATCGGTTTGTGCCATCAATGCGGCGCTCCCACTCAGGCCAATACCGGCGAGCAAGCCTCAGGGTCAGGGTGCGTTTGTTCAGTAGCATGGTGTCCTCCACGTAGGGCATGAACAGGGGGGGGGCGGATCGCGCTGGCTCAGCGGCGCAGCGACTGAGGGTAAGAGTAGTGGATGCACCATCATTGAAGGTTTTCTTTTTCTAACAGGATAATCCTATTACTGCACCATATTGGTTCGCGCCAGCGCTTTATTGGTGCGTCCGCAGCCATTATCAGGGCGGGCAGGGATCATGTATTTGGCCTAAATCTTTGAATCTGCTGGCATTATCGCTTCCGGTCTGAAACTTGCTGGTGCCCAGCAGGTTTCACTGTGGATTACCGCCATGCGTACTTTCCGTCTTCTGCACCTTGTTGGACTCCTGTGGAGCATTGCGGCAATGCCGGCCGCCGCGGGCAGTGTGGATATTCCGCTGGAAGCGGCGGCCACCGGCACTTTCTACGTGAAGGCTGGCATCAATGCCGAAGTGCAAACCGACCTGTTGCTCGATACCGGCTCTGGCTACGTATCGCTGAGCAGCCGGACCTTCGACCGCATCAGCGCGGGCACGCGACCCGCGCTGGAACGCACCATCACCGGCATCCTCGCCGATGGCAAGTCGGTGTCGGTGCCGGTGTACCGGATTGCGGAACTCGATCTCGGCGCCGGCTGCGTGCTGCACAATGTCGAGGTCGCAGTTTTCAAGAATGCTGCGCGCGACATTCTTGGCCTGAATGCCCTGAAGCAGATGCAGCCCTTTACGCTGCAGCTGGATCCCCCGCAGTTATCGGCCAACTGCGGGTGAGAAACGCGCGTGCGCACAAGCTTGCGCGCTAAGGAGCCAAGCCATGATCCGCCCGGCGATGCCGCAGGATGCAGCCGCACTATGCACGATCTATAACCACTACATCGTCAACAGCGTCATTACCTTCGAAGAAGTGACGGTGGCAGAGAGTGAATTCGCTACGCGCATCGCAAACGTGCAGGACGCAGGTTTGCCCTGGCTGGTTGCGGAAGACGCGGGAACGGCGGTCGGTTATGCCTACGCCGTCGCGTGGAAGGAACGCAGCGCGTATCGGTTCAGTGTTGAAGCTTCGGTGTATCTCGCGCATACGTACACTGGCAAAGGCTGGGGCACGCGGCTGTACGACGCGTTGTTTGTCGAGCTGCGCAAGACGCAAGTCCACGTCGTCATTGGCGGCATTGCCTTGCCGAATGCGGCGAGCGTCGCCTTGCATGAAAAAATGGGCATGAAGACCGTCGCGATGTTTCCGGAGGTTGGCTTCAAGTTCGGCCGCTGGATTGATGTCGGCTACTGGCAGGTCGAGCTGGGAAAATCCGCATGACGCCGACGATCAGGCGCGACGACCTGCATCACCCCGCCGTGCGTGCGCTCATCACCGAGCACTTGCGCAGCATGTACGCGCACTCGCCGCCGGAAAGCGTGCATGCGCTGGGCATCGAAAAGTTGCGCAGTCCGGACCTGAGCTTCTGGACAGCATGGGATGGCGAGAGTACGCGGAAGATCCCTACAGTCGCTTCATGTCTCTGCGGCTGGGTTGCCTGTAGTTCTGCGTTCACTGGAGTCGGCACGCGGCGCCCAAGCTCGAGCACGAATCCATTGGCTCAGTCCTCTGCGCTTTGCTAGCTTGCGCTTCCTTCGTATTGCTGTCCCAGTGACAGGGGAGCGCGCATGATCGTCAGACCACGTCCCGGCTGGGGCAAGCTCCTCTTCGTCATGCAGGGCTCCATTCTCCCGCGCATAGCGCCGCAGCTGCTCAATTTCGCACTGTATGCCGCAGCGGTGGTGGCAGCGGCACGCCAGTTCGATCTGGACCTCAGCGACTTCGGTTCTGCTCCCTTCGCGTTAGTCGGTGTCGCACTCTCGCTATACCTCGGGTTTCGTAACAACGCCGCGTACGATCGCTGGTGGGAAGCGCGCAAGCTGTGGGGCCAGTTGATCTTCGATACGCGCAATCTCGCGCGCGCGGTGCTGGCCATTGTGCCGGATCCCGCCGAACAGCGTGCACTGCTGATGCATGCGCTGGCATTCGCGCATCTGCTGCGCGGGCAGCTGCGCAAGGTCGACACGCTGGACGATGCGCGCCGATTTGCGCCGCTCAGCGTTGACGCAGTCCTCAACTCGCTCAACCGTTCGAATGCCGTGCTGCACCGCATGGGAGCGGAAATCGCCACGCTAAAGCGCAGCCGCGCCATCAACGATATCGATTTCCGCATCCTCGACGAGCGCCTGACCGGCTTTTCCGTGATGCAGGCCGGCTGCGAGCGCATCTCCAACACGCCGCTGCCTTTTGCCTATACCTTGCTGCTGCAGCGTTCGGCCTTCGCGTTCTGCCTGCTGCTGCCGTTTGCACTCGTGGCTTCCGCGGGCTGGGCTACCGTGCTGTTCACCATGCTGATCGCCTACTGCTTCTTCGGGCTGGATGCGCTGTCGCAGGAACTCGAGGATCCGTTCGGATCCGAGGCCAACGATCTCGCGCTGGATGCGTTGTGCCGTGTGTGCGAGATATCGGTATTCGAGGCCCTGGGCGAAACGCCGCCTGCCTTGCCACAACCACGGGATGGCTACTACTTTTCCTGAGGATGTCGAGCTGGACCGGGGACGCTGGGCGTCCCCGGGGGGGATCACTGACGCGCGGTTGATACTGCGGTGTCGTCAACAGCCTCGTCGTTCAGAGATTCGTTCGACGGGAACCACGTGCTGAAGCGGCGTGCGGTAGCGAGTTGCATGTCGTCCATCAGCGTGTAGATCACCGGTACGATGAAGAGGCTCACGACGGTGGATACGATCAGGCCGCCGAGCACGGCGACACCGATCGGCGCACGGAAGCTCGGGTCACCGGCAAGACCGAGGGCGACCGGCAACATGCCGGCGCTCATGGCGATCGAGGTCATGACGATGGGACGCGCGCGTTTTGCGCAGGAGTCCATGACGGCATCGAGGCGCGACATGCCGTGGTCGCGCTGCGCCATGATTGCGTACTCGACGAGCAGGATCGAGTTCTTCGTGACGATGCCCATCAACATCAGCAGGCCGATCAGCGAGTTGATCGCCAGGCCGTAGCCGGCAGCCAGCAAGGCGACGATGGCACCGGCTGCCGAAGGCGGCAAGGCCGACAGGATCGTCAGGGGTTGCACGAACTTGTGGAACAGGATCACGAGCACGGCGTAGATCGACAGGATGCCAATGATCATCGCGGTGGCGAAGCGGCTGAATACATCGTTGATCCAGCGCGCGTCGCCGGTCCGCAGAAACTCGACGCCTTCCGGCAGGTTGCGCATTGCCGGTGAGTTTTCGATCCGGTCGAGCATGTCGCCAAGTGGCAGGCCATTGAGGCTGGCGCTCAGCGTAATGTTGCGGCTGCGGTTGACCCGGGCGATCTCGGCTGGACCGGAACCGAGGCTGACATCGGCAACGTTGATCAAGGCTACAGGACCGCGCGTGCCGGGGATGTCGAGCAGGCTGATGCGTTCGATGTCGCTGCGCGCGGCATCATTGAGCCGCACGCGAATCGGGATCTGGCGGTTGTCGAGGTTGAAGCGCGCCAGACCGTTGCTCACGTCACCCGACGTGGCGATACGGGTAACCTGGCTCAGCGTTTCGGTGGTCACGCCCAGGGCCGCTGCACGGACGGGATCGGGGCGTATGACGATTTCGGGTTTCTGCAGCGCGGCACTGCTGTTGACTGCGCCGAGGCCTTCGATCTTGCGCATTTCGCGCTCGACTGCCGCGGCGGCGAGACGCAGGTTCTCGGAGCTGTCGCCGACAAGGGTCAGTTCGAGGCGATCGCCGCCGGCGCCGCCGAAGTTGATGCGCGCGCCCGGAATGCCGCGCAGGGCTTCGGCGGCCTGCGCTTCGAATTCCTGCTGCTGGCCGCTTGGGCCGTCCTTGTCCAGCTGGATCGTCAGGGTCGCGCTGCGTACGGCGGCGGCGGAACCACCGCCACCGAAACCGTCGCCACCGCTGGCGGCGCCGATCGCCGTGTAAACGCTACCCACCTCCGGGAACTGCGAAATGATGCGGCGCGCTTCTTCTGCCGTTGCGTAGGTTTCATCGATCGTCGCACCAGGCGGCAATTCGACCGACAGTTGCGTAAAGCCGTTGTCACCCGCCGGTGCGAAACCGGTGGGTAGGAAGCGGAACAGCGACAGCATGAAGGCCATCACGACACTGGAAACGATGACCACCTTCCACCGGTGCTGCAGGCACCACTTGATCTTGTCGAGGTACCAGCCGATCCAGCGCGGCTGCTTCTCTTCTTCGGCATGTGGCTTGAGCATGAACGCTGCCATCATTGGCGTCAGCATGCGCGCGACGAGCAGCGAGAACAGCACGGCGATCGCGACGGTGAAGCCAAAGGGACGGAAGAACTCGCCTGCGATGCTGCCCATGAAGGCAACGGGGATGAACACGGCGCAGATCGTCAGCGTCGTGGCGACCACGGCGAGGCCAATCTCGATCGCGGCATCCATCGCGGCCTGCCGCGGCGACTTGCCCATGCGCAGGTGGCGCACGATGTTTTCGACTTCGACGATCGCATCATCGACGAGGATCCCGACGACCAACGTGAGCGCCACGAGCGTCAGGATGTTCAGCGTGTAACCGAATTCGTAGATGACCCAGAAGGTCGGAATGATCGACAGCGGCAGCGCGGCTGCTGAGATCAGCGTTGCGCGCCAGTCACGCAGGAAGATCCAGACCACGAACACCGCGAGCACGGCGCCTTCGATCAGCATTTCGATCGACGCGTCATAGGAGGTCTGGATGTATTCGACCGTGGAACTGGCCTCGGCGAAGGTCACATCGGGATACTGCAGTTTCAGTTCCTCGACTTTTGCGCGTGCGTCCTTGGCCACGTCGAGCGCGCTTGCGCCCCAGGCGCGCACGATTTCGAAGCCGACTACCGAGGTGCCGTTGTAGAGCGCCATCGAGCGTTGTTCGCTGGCCTGGTCGCGTACGTCGGCGAGGGTGTCGAGTCTTACGTTGCGGCCATCGGGCAGCAGGATCGGCAGGGCTTTCAGTTCTTCGACCGAGGTGATGAGTCCGGTGGTGCGCACCGTTTGTTCCTGGCCGCCGAGGCGCGCTTCGCCGCCGGGGTACTCCGCCTGGATGCGGCGTAGCTGGCGCGAGATGTCGGTTGCGGTGGTGCCGAGCGCGGACACGCGGTCCGGGTTCAGGTCGACGCGGATTTCGCGGTTGACCCCGCCCACGCGCGTGAAGCGGCCGACGCCAGGAATCGCAGTCATTTCGCGCGCGAGTTCGAGATCGACGAACCACGACAGCTCGGTGTCGGTCATTTTTTCGGAGGCGACGCTCCACGTGACGACGGGCAGGCCTGCCGTTGTCGTGCGCGAGACGATGGGTTCATTCGCGTCCTGCGGCAGGTCGGAGCGGATGCGTGTCAGCGCGTCGCGCACCTCGTCCATCATGCGGCTCATGTCGGTGCCGAAGACGAACTGGATAATGGTCGTTGACGCGCCTTCGCTAACGGTCGAGCGCAGCTCTTCGATGCCCGCGAGTGTCGCCACCGCGTCTTCGACGCGGCGCGTGATTTCAGATTCCATCTGCGAGGGCGCGACGCCCGAATAGCCCACGGTGACGACGATCGCGGGGAATTCGATGTCGGGGCGGTCGAGTACGCCGAGCTTTGGAAAGCTGACAAGGCCAGCGATCGTCAGCGCGATGAACAGCATGATGACCGGAACCGGGTTCCGGATGGACCAGGTGACGAAGTTCATGTCAGGGTGCTCCGAGGCGCGTTGTGACCACGTTTACGAGGTCGCCGTCCTTCAGGAAGCCGGCGCCGTTCGTGACGATGTTGGCGCCCGGGTCAATACCGCCGAGCACTTCGATGTTGTCGCCCTGGATGGTGCCGGTCTGGATCATCTGCCGCCGCACCGTGCGATCGCTCTGCACGATGAACACATAGCTGTAGCCATCACTGTTGACGAGTGCATCGAGGGGCACCATCAGCGCTTCGCTCTCGCTGAAGTCGATGCGGCCGCGCGCGAACATGCCCGGACGCAAGGCGCCGTCGCTCTCGATGTCAACGTAGACGAGACCGTTGTGCGTGCCGGGATCCACCGTCGGGGACACGACACGAATCGTGCCCTGGTGTTCGCGGCCGTCGACGCTGGTAATCGTCACGTTCTGGCCTGGCGCAAGCGCGGGTAAACTGGATTCGGGGACTTCGCCGCGCCATTCGACGCGGTTCTGGCGCATCAAACGCAGCATTTCGGCGCCGGCCTGCGCGAGCTGGCCGACGGTGACATTGCGCGCCGTGATGACGCCGGCATCGGGTGCGACGACTTTTGCGAACTGCAAGCGCATGCGCGCGGCATCGAGATCGGCTTTCGCGGCGTCGACAGCGGCAGCCGCAGTCAGCGTTTCGCTGTTCAGCCGATCGAGGTCGGCAGGCGACAGCAAGTCGCGATCAGCGATCTGTTGCGCGCGTTCGAACGCAAGCCGCGCATTGTCGGCCTGTGCTTCACGTTGTTTGAAGGCCGCTTCACGCGCCGCAACTTCCGTTTCGAGAATCGAGGTCGACAGACGCACGAGTTCCTGGCCGGCTTCGACCTGGTCGCCAATGTCCACGAGTACTTCTTCAACCCGATAGCCGCCAACTTCCGGCGCGATGATCACATCCTGCCAGGCGCTGACAGTGCCGTTGAGGCTCAGGTAGCGAGTGAAGGCGCTGGTTTCCACTTTCCCGGCGTTGACCGTCAGCGAGGCATTGCTGTCCAGTTCCTGTGCCGAGGCCGCAGTACCGAGCAACAGCGTGGAAAGTAACAACACGACAGCGGGAAGGCGGACCGCCACGGCGCAGAAGCCGGACAGGAAAGCGGGACTATGCATGGGAGGGATACCAAAAATTATGACTAGCGAGTCATATTATCAGACCTGACTTATCCGGGGCCATAAAAACAATGGAAGAATGAAGGAGATTCATTGCTGTCTGTATCCGGTCTTGCAGCTCCTATAATGCGCGGCCCAGGCGCGGGCCGACAGTCCGCGCAGGGGCCCGACCACAACCACGCCAGGTGACCAGTGAGCAATGAAACAGCGAAGAGTGACGAGCCGAGCGAGCATCCCTTTGCCGCGCTATCGCCCGACTGGATCCTGAACGCCGTCGAAAGCACCGGCCTGATCTGCGATGGCCGCATGCTGGCGCTGAACAGCTACGAGAACCGCGTCTACCAGGTAGGTATCGACGAGAGTGAGCCGGTCATCGTCAAGTTCTACCGGCCCCAGCGCTGGACCCGCGAGCAGATTCTCGAGGAACACGCTTTCGTCCACGAGCTGGAACTGCACGAACTGCCTGTCGTCGCCCCCGTGATCGATGCCGATGGCCGGTCGCTGCATGACTTCGAAGGCTTCATGTTTGCCGTGTTTCCGCGCCGCGGCGGGCGCAGTCCTGATCTCGATCTCGATACGCTGCAGGTGATCGGTCGCACGCTTGGCAAGCTGCACAGCTTCGGCGCGCGTGAGCGCTTCAGGCATCGCCAGCAATTGAACGTCGCGACCTTTGCCGAAGCGAGCAGCGCCTTTCTGCTCGAGCGCGACTTCATCCCGGCCGACCTGCGCAATGCATACACCACTCTCGCGCGCGACCTGATCGGCCGCGTCCAGCAGATTTTCCAGGAGCGCAAGCACACCGAGCTATTGCGCATCCACGGCGACTGTCATCCCGGCAACATTCTGTGGCGCGACGACATACCCTATCTCGTCGACTTCGATGACACGATGACGGGACCCGCGGTGCAGGATATGTGGATGCTCCTGTCCGGCGAGCGCGAACAGCAACTGGCGCAATTATCCGAGCTCATCGAAGGCTATGACACCTTCCACACCTTCAAGCCCGCGGAGCTCGGTCTCATCGAGGCACTGCGCACGATGCGCCTGATGCACTACAGCGCATGGCTCGCGCGGCGCTGGGACGATCCGGCATTTCCACGCAGCTTTCCCTGGTTCAACACGCCGCGTTACTGGTCAGGTCACATCCTCGAATTGCGGGAACAACTGGCGGCGCTGGATGAACCGCCGCTCGTCCTGTACTGAGGCGCGGGCGCTGGGTTAGGCGCTGGAGTTCCTGCCTTGCGGAAAGGAATGCCTCCCTGTCGGTCCTTCGTCGCGGTGTGTTATCGTGCCTGCGACTCTTTCCGGTGGTCGTTCATGAATTTGCTCCAGTTTCGCGCGTATTTCCCGGTTCTTCTCCTTGCTGTAAGCCCGCTGCTCAGTGGCTGCACCGGCACTGATTCCGGCGCCACGGATCCTGCTGCCGACAAGGCCGCCGTAGCCGGCAACGAGGTCGTCAAAAGCCCCAACGACAAGCGCGAATACCGCACGCTGACGCTCGCCAACGGCATGAAGGTGCTGCTGGTGTCCGACTCCGAGGCCGACAAGGCGGCAGCCTCGGTCGACGTCAATGCTGGCTCCAACAGCGATCCGGAGGCTTTCGAAGGCCTGGCGCATTTTCTCGAGCACATGCTGTTCCTTGGCACGACTCCTTTCCCGGAGGCCGGCGAGTACCAGCAATACATCGCAGCGCACGGCGGTAGCCACAACGCGTACACGAGCTACGAGAATACGAACTACTTCTTCGACATCGACCAGGCTTACTTCGAACCGGCGCTCGATCGCTTCGCGCAGTTTTTCATCTCTCCGCTGTTCACCGCGGAATATGTCGACCGCGAACGCAACGCGGTGCATTCGGAATATCAATCGGGTTTGCAGGATGACGGACGCCGCGGCTACTCGGCCCTGAAAGCGATCCTCAACCCCGCGCATCCGCTGACAGGCTTCTCCGTCGGCAGTCTCGAGACCCTGCAGGACCATAACGGCCTCACCTTGCGCGAGGCCTTGCTTGCGCACTATGACCGCTACTACTCCGCTAACCTGATGACGGTTGCGCTGTACGGTCCGCAAGCACTCGACGAACTGGAAGCGTACGCGCGCCAGTACTTCGCCCCGATCGTCGATCGGCAGCGCACCGCGCCGCTGTCGGCCGAACCCCTGTTCACGCCCGGCACCTTGCCCGCGCTGCTGTCACTGCAGCCGGTACGCGACAGCCGCGCCTTGACCTACACTTTCCCGATTCCGCAGATGCGCGAGTACTACAAGTCGAAGCCACTGAGTTATCTCGGACATATCCTCGGCCATGAAGGCGAGGGCAGCCTGCTGTCGCTGCTGCGTACGAAGGGCTGGGCCAATGGACTGTCTGCTGGAGGTGGACTGTCATATCCGGACGTGTCGACATTTACCGTGTCGGTCGCGTTGACCGAAGCCGGCGTCGAACATGTCGATGACATCAGCGCGCTGCTGTTCCAGTTCATTGACCTGACGCGTCGCGAAGGCATCGAGCCTTGGATATTCGACGAACTGCGCGTCATGGCCGACCTCGCATTTCGTTACCAGGAACCGGGCGATCCGGTGTCCTACGTCAGCAGCATGTCGCGGATGCTGCAGCAATACCCGGCCACCGAACTGATCACGGCCGGTTATACCTACGAAAACTTCAATGCCGACTTGCTGACGCAGGTTCTGGAGGCCTTGCGACCGGACAACGTGCTGCTGACCTTCACCTCGCGCAGCGTCAAAGGCGACCGTGTCGATCCGCTGTACGGTACGCGTTACAGCTTTACGCCGATCGCGGCGCAACAGGTCGCGCGCTGGAACGCCTATCCGCACGAAGCCACGCTGGCCATCAACAAACCGAATCCCTTCCTGCCTGAAAATCTCGCGATCAAGGCCTTTGCAGGCCCGCCCGCGCCGGCCGGCGTAGCGAACGTGTCGGCAAAGCCCGCGGTGATCGTCGATGAAGATGGCGTACGCATGTGGTTCAAGCAGGACAACGAGTACCTGATTCCGCGCGCCAATTTTTCGGTGTACGCATTGACGCCGCTGTTCGGCAACAACCTGCGTAATTCACTGCTGTCGAACTTCGCCGTGACGCTGGTCAACGATGACCTCAATGAATACTCGTATCCGGTGAACCTCGCGGGCGCTTCCTTCGGCCTTGCGCATCGTTCGCGCGGCTTCACGCTGTCCGTCGGTGGCTATACCGACAAGCAAACGGAGTTGCTGGAAACCGTGCTGCAGACGCTCGTCGCGGCCGAGTTTGAACAGGAGCGCTTCGACATAATCAAGGCCGAGATGATCCGCGGCCTGCAGAATGCGGCATTGCAGACGCCGTACGTGCGCCTGTTCCAGGAAGCGCAGGCCCTGCTGATCAATCCCTACTGGTCGGAAGAAGAGCGCATCGCCGCGGTGCAGGCCATCACGCTCGACGATGTAAAGGCCTTCGTGCCGCAAATGCTCGGCAACCTGCGCATCGACGCTTTCTACCACGGCAACGTCGTGGAGGAAGATGCCATGCGCATGCTGGACATCGTGACGACTTACCTCAAGCCCGCGCCCGACGCGCCAGTGCCTACCTTCGGTACCGTGGTTAACCTGCCCGATGACATGCGCATCGTGCAGGAGCTCGAAGTGCCGCATGACGATTCGGCAATCGTCATCTACGTACAGGGCGCCGATGACAGCCTGAAGACGCGCGCGACGGTCAATCTACTGGCCCAGATCATGCGCACGCCTTTTTACGACACGCTGCGCACCGAGCAGCAACTGGGTTATATCGTCAATGCCGGTGCTCTGCCGATTCTGAAAACCAACGGTCTCGTGATGTATATCGAATCGCCGAGCGCCGATCCGCTCCGGCTCGAAGCGGCGATCGACGAATTCCTGATTGGCTACGCCGCGGAGCTCGCCACGCTGGACCAGGCAACCTTCGACGCAACGAAGGCCGGGCTCGTCAGCGAGTTGCGCCAGCCGCCGCAGCGCCTGAACAGTCTCAGCGCGCGATACTGGAGCGACATCCTCATCGAGGAGTACGCCGAGGACTCGACGCTGCTGATGGCCGACGCAATCGATGCCCTGACGCTGCAGGATCTGGTTGCCTGGTACCAGGCGCGCGTCGCCGATCCGGATGCCGGCCGACTCGTCGCGCGTTCCGCCGGTCGCCCGCAACTCGAAGCCTTCGTAGCCGCACGCGCCGAGGATGCCGACACACTGATCCTCGACGACGGCAACGCCGACTACCTGCCCTTCAAGCGGGAAGCCGAGCAGTTCGAGTTCTGACGACTTCCCGCCCCGCAACACGATAACGAGAAGCTCCTGTGCATTCACCGGCTGTGCATCCCCTGTATGGATTCCTCATGTCGCTGCTGACCGCCTTCATGTGGGGCGTGCTGCCAGTGGTGTTCACCTTGCTGCGCAAGGGGCCGGACGTGTTGGCCGTGACCTGGATCCGTTTCGTCTTCTCCGCGACGGTCGTCGCCTTGATCCTGTGGCGCAGGAGGCTCCTGCCGGACCTGTCGCGCTGGGTACGGCGCGATTGGGCCATCCTGTTCATCGCGGTGTTCTTCCTCGCGGGGAATTTCATCCTGTATCTGTTCGGGCTCGAGTTGATCAGCCCTGAAGCGACTGCCGTGCTGATACAGCTAGCGCCCTTCATCCTGATGTTCGGCAGCGTGTTCATTTACGGCGAGCGCTTCACCGTGATCGAGTGGGTGGGCGCGGCAGTGCTGTTCATCGGGCTCGTGCTGTTTTTTAACGACCGCCTGCAATTGCTGGTCCAGTCCTTCAACAACGAATCGCTGGGTATCGTCTACATCCTGTTCGCGGCGGTGTCCTGGGGCATCTATGGCCTGATGCAGAAGCCGCTGCTGCGCACGATGGGCTCGGCGCAGCTGACTTTGCTTGTGTATGCCGGCGGCGCCTTGCTGCTGTTGCCTGTCAGCAATCCGCGCAGCCTGCTGGGCATGACAGGCATGCAGGATTTTGCCGTGCTGTTCGGTTGCCTCAACATGGTGATTGGCTACGGCGCTTTCACCGAAGCCTTGCGCGTGTGGCAGGGAGCGAAGGTCAGTGCCGTGATCGCGCTTGCGCCGGTGATAACGATCATCTGCATGCAGGCGGCGGTGACACTGTGGCCTGCCTACTTCCCGAGCAGTCAGTTGAACCTGTGGGCTTATGTTGGCGCGGCACTCGTTGTGGCGGGCTCGATGCTCGCCGCGCTGGGCAAGCAGAAGAAACTCGAGCCGGCTTCCTGAAGTCCACTGCGTTTGCCGGATGGTTGGCGCCGTCATGGATCGGAGCGGCGCCGGGCTCAAAAGGATTTACGCCGTCAGGACCAGTGGCGTTGTGTACGGACTGCTCTGGATGCGCGCGGCGCAGGCGCTTCGCGGTGGACCTGACAGCTCTGACCCTCAACCCCCTGACCCTCAGCCCCTGTGACGCCACTCCCAGACGACTCCATCGTCGGGATGTTCAACTTCGCCCATGAATTCGAAGCCGTTTTTCTCGAGTATGGCGGTGGAGGCGTTTTTTTCCGGCAGCGTTTGCGCCGCAATGATAACGGCCGGTTCCGCCTGCCGGGCAAGCGTGACGAGTTGGGCGGCCATTTTCGTCGCGATGCCGCGCCCCTCGAATTCAGGAAAAGTGTGGCAGGCGATTTCGACGCGATTGGATGCAGGCGGCGACTTGAACGCGCACATGCCAACGTACGAATCGTCGAGCAAGGCGAGATACCCGACCCAGGGTTCTACAAAACCTTCGCGCGCGTACAAGGCCGACATCAACACCGCGATGTCACGGCCGACGATGCCGACGGGTGGGGCGCCCGCGACGGGCGCGCCAGAGCGCGTGATTTCGATGAGTTTCAGCCCGGTACCATGCATACGGTGCTTGTCGAATAGTGATCCACTTTTCCTATTACGGCTGTTTGCGCCAGAAACTTTGAAAAATTGCGCAGGAAGCCTTTGCAGGTAGTTGAAATCCTGCGACTTATCCGGGAGCGGGCGTTATAGTGCGCGTTTTGTCTAGCGCCATCAATATGGCATCGCGAGTTAGGTCATTGAAACTCAAGGAAATCACAGATTCTGAGCTACTGAATCGCATGTTGGCCAGCAGCGGCATCGGCCTGGTCGTCGTGTCGCCTGCGGGATGCCTCGTCGACGCCAGTGACTGCTTCTGTAACCGGCTCGGCTACGCTCGGGACGAGATCCTGCGAATGACAATGGGCGACCTGAGCCATCCCGAAGACCTCGTCGCAAGCGCGCCGCTGTTCCCGCAGCGGGCCGCTCGCGATCGGGTCACTGTGGTCGAGAAGCGCTACATCCACAGTAATGGCTCGGCACTGTGGTTCAGGGTGCATTGCGAAGCCGCACCGTCGCAACCCGGGAGTGCGCAGCACTGGATCCTCATGGTCGAAGACATCACGCGCGACAAGCTGCACGAGATCGAGCGCGCCATCCCTGTTGAAGCGGCGGCGGCGATCAAACCCAGCGGGCGCGTACTGGTGCTCGAAGACGACGAGACCGTGCGCACTCTGACGAGTTCGGTGTTGAAGGGGGCAGGGTATACAGTGGTCGAGGCGAGCAATGCGCTTGCCATACTCGATGGGTCCATCGACGCCAATGTTGACCTGATCCTGTCCGACGTCATGATGCCGGATATGAGCGGTCCCGAATTTTCCGAGATCTGGCTGAAGCAGCATCCGCAGGCCAGGTTCATCTTCATGTCCGGCTTCTTTGACCGGCAGACCCTGGACCACACGCTGCGCGGCAGGGTTCTCATCCAGAAGCCATTCCGCGCTTCAGAACTGCTACTGCAAGTGTCCCTGGCCATCGCGCAGGGCTAAGCCGGCAGCCGCGCGTCATCGCTGAACCAGTATTCGCGCTGTATTCCCACCCCCATCACTGGAATCCTGCCGCTGGCTGCATGCCGGTTGCATCTTCTGAATGCCGCAGACAAATTGCGCAAAACATCCATTGCAAATGCGAATCATTATTATTACGATTTCTGGCACTGTTGATCTTCCAAGGAGATGTTGATGAGCACGCCCTCAATCGCCCAGGGTCGAGTACCTGCGGGTACCCGCGCAAATACCCCGTCAATCCGCAGCCGCCAGCATGCGC
>JBEGWB010000013.1:0-5596 GCA_041178065.1 Pseudomonadota bacterium
TGGATGGCAAGCAGTACGTTGCAATCAACGCCGGCTGGAACAGCGCGCTGGTGTACGGCCTGAATGAAGGCGGCGTGCCGTTTTCCTACGCGCCGGCACGCTTGCTGGTGTTTGCACTCGATGCGAGCGGCGTCGAATTGCCGCCGGCGCCGGAACCCGCAACCTTGGTCGCGCCGCCGGCGACGCAGTTCGCGCGGGAACAGATCGATCGCGGTGAAGCGCTGTTCGCTAGCACCTGCCAGCTGTGCCACGGCCAGAACGCCATCGGCGGCCTGAAGGACCTGCGTTACATGACGCCGGAAACGCACGCCGAGTTCAACACGATCGTGCTGCAGGGCACGCGCGCCGACAAAGGCATGCCGCGCCAGGACACGATGACCGAGGCGCAGGTTGAAGACATCCATGCTTATGTCATCTCGCGCGCGCAAGAGGATTGGCAGGGCGCGTTCATGCAGTAGGTTTGTCGATTACGAAAGCGCCAGGGATGGCGCTTTTTTGTTTCTGCTGTTTGCGTTTTCTTTTTCTCCTTCCTTCCTTCCACCTGTTTGGCTTCGACATCAGGGACGAGACCGGTAGTGCGTTACCTTACCAAACGACGCGCCAAATTATTTCGTACGCCGCGCTCCGCAAGCCTCACGCCGCAACAGCCTGACGCCCACCTGCTCCATTGCTGATAAGGACGCGACAGGTAGTGCTTTTGCCGGGGCGTGTGAGCGCCATGGATGGCGCGAGGCGAAGTGCGCCAGGGATGGCCGTCTACGGTCCCGGAAAAAGCACTACCTGTCGCGGCCCACGCACTGAACCAAAAGTGGGCGAGACGCAGCGCAAGAAAGAACGAAGGAAGGAAGGAAGGAAGGAAGAAAAGAAGTCCAGCCGATGGCGCCAGCCGATATATGCAGGGCTACCCGGGCTTTTTCCGTTTAGTTCTAGGCGAAACGCCTGAGGGCCAAGCGCGGGCGGGTGACCTAGTGTGCTATGTCCTTGCATCGCGATGCGTACAGTTTTGCTGTCGAGCTTCACCGCGACGCGTTCAGTAGTCCAAGGCGGACCTCGCGTGCCCAATCACAAGATCCTTGCGCCAGTGCCACGCCGGCTGCCCCTTGGCGCCGAAGTGCTGGGCGGTGGCTCGACACACTTTCGCGTGTGGGCACCTGATCCCGTATCCGTCGTACTCGTCATCGAGATTGCTGGCGAACGCCGCGACATCGAGCTGATTGCAGAGCCCGGCGGCTACTTCCACGCAGCAGTTCCTGGTGTCGGCGCAGGCGCTCGCTACTGGTATCGACTCGACGGCGAACTCGTGCCGGATCCTGCTTCGCGCTATCAGCCCGACGGGCCCTTCGGCCCTTCCGAAGTCGTCGACTCTGCGCGTTTCGCGTGGACCGATGGCGAGTGGCGCGGCGTAAGCCTCGAAGGCCAGGTCATCTACGAGCTGCACATCGGTACCTTCACCCCCGAGGGCACGTGGAAGGCGGCAATTGACAAGCTGCCGCTGCTCGCCGGGCTCGGCATCACGGTGCTCGAGGTGATGCCGGTATCGGAATTTCCCGGGCGCTTTGGCTGGGGTTATGACGGCGTGTTTCCCTATGCATCGACACACCTGTATGGATCGACTGACGATTTCCGTGCCTTCGTCGATTGCGCGCACGTGCATGGTCTTGCCGTCATCCTCGACGTCGTCTACAACCATCTCGGCCCTTCGGGTTGCGTGTTTCGCAAATACGCGAAGGCCTGGTACACGGCGCGCTTCGACAACGAGTGGGGCGATGCACTTAATTTCAATGGCGATGAAGCCGCGCCCGCGCGCGAGTTCTGGTGTTGCAACGCGGGCTACTGGATCGACGAGTTCCACCTCGATGGCCTGCGGCTCGATGCAACGCAGGCCATCCATGACGACTCGCCGCAACACATCATCGCCGCGATGTCGCAGCAGGCGCATGCACAGGCGAAGGGGCGCGGCATCATTCTCGTTGCCGAGAACGAACCGCAGCACGTGCGCCTCGTGCAGCCAGTCGAGGCCGGCGGCTACGGACTCGATGGACTGTGGAACGACGACCTGCATCACAGCGCGGTGGTCGCGTTGACTGGCCGCCGCGAGGCTTACTACAGCGATCATCGCGGCACGCCGCAGGAGTTCGTGTCCGCGGCGCGGCGTGGCTACCTGTTCCAGGGCCAGCGCTATGCCTGGCAGAAGCAGGCGCGTGGCACGCGCGTTCGTGGCATCGCGCCCTCGGCCTTCATCAACTTCATCGAGAACCATGACCAGGTTGCCAACTGGGTTAATGGTGCGCGCATGCACCAGCGCACGAGTCCTGGCCGCTTGCGCGCTATTACGGCCTTCATGCTGCTCGCGCCGGGCACGCCGATGTTGTTCCAGGGGCAGGAGTTTGCTTCGTCGCGACCCTTCCTGTATTTCGCCGACCACGAGCCGGAGCTCGCCGCGGCAGTGCTGAAGGGCCGCAGCGAATTCCTGTCACAGTTTCCGAGCATCGAACCTCCGGAAGCGCGCGCGGCGCTTGCCGAGCCGCACGCCGGCGCGACCTTCGAGCGCTGCAAGCTCGACTGGCGCGACTACGAAGCGAACGCCGGGACACGCCAGCTGCATGCCGACCTGATTGCATTGCGCCGAAATTGCCGCGCGTTTCGTCCAACAGCGCGCGAGCTCGTCGATGGCGCCGTGCTCGATGCCGAAGCCTTCGTACTGCGCTACCTCGCCGCGAGCGGCGACGACCTCGACGAACGCCTGCTGATCGTCAACCTCGGTGTCGACCTCGTCGCGGAGTCGTTCGCCGAGCCGCTGATCGCGCCGCCCGATGATTGCGAGTGGAAGCTGGCCTGGTCGAGCGAAGCGGTCGTGTATGGCGGCGTCGGCACGCCGGACGTAACGCGCGAAGGTTGGCGCGTGCCGGGGCACAGCGCGGTGGTGCTGCGTCCGGAGCGGACACCGAAGCAAAGCGACAGCAAGGCCGGCAACAAGAGGAGTCAGGCATGACGGCAATGGAACAGGCAAGCACCGCACTCGTGCGCAAGCTGCGCTGGGAAGCCAGCGACGAAGGCAGGCAAGGGCTCGCGGGGAAAGAATGGCTCGTGACGAACGGGCTCGGCGGTTACAGCACCGGCACCGTGTCGGGCTCGTTGACACGGCGTTATCACGGCCTGCTTGTCGCCGCGTTGCCGACACCGCTTGGACGCATGGTCATGTTGAACCATGTCTCGGAGCGGCTGCGCTGGCCCGATGGCCGGCTGGTATCGCTGCCGCGCATGATCGACACGCACGACGGTGTCGAATTCGATACGTCGCACTGCCTCACGGCGTTTCGTCTCGACGCGGGACTGCCGGTATGGGAGTACGCGATCGACGGCGTGCGACTCGAGAAGCGCGTCATCATGCCGCACCTGCAGAACACCACGCATGTCTCCTACCGCCTGCTGTCCGACACGCCGGTGCGCCTTGAACTGCGACCCTTGCTTGCGATTCGTCCCTACGAAGCGCCCGTCAGCCTGCCCGTGCCGGCGCCGTATACGCTGCAGGTGTACGGCGATCGCTTCGAGCTGATGCCTGGCGGCGAGATCCCGCCGCTGCGCATGTTTGTGTATGGCGCGGAAAAGGCCTTCACGGTGATTCCCGAAACGATTTCGCACGTTGCCTACGCACTGGAGCTGCATCGCGGCTACGAAAGCGCCGGCGATCTGTGGACACCCGGTTACTTCCGCCTGCAGCTGGCGCCGGGGCAGAACGGAACGCTGGTCGCGTCGACGGAGGCCTGGGAAACCCTGAGCGCCCTGAGCCCCGACGAACTGCTGCGCGCTGAAAACCAGCGGCGCCGCCGCCTCATCGAAACCGCGCGCCGGGTGCCGCCAACGAGCATGGCCGCCGAACTCGTGCTCGCTGCCGACCAGTTCATCATTACGCCTTCGGGCCGTGTCGAGGAAGCGGCGCGCGCGAACGCGGCTGGCGATGAGGTGCGCACGGTGATCGCCGGTTATCACTGGTTCACCGACTGGGGCCGCGACACGATGATCAGCCTCGAAGGCCTGACGCTGTGCACCGGCCGCGAGCGCGAGGCCGGGTATATCCTGCGCACCTTCGGCCATTACGTGCGCGATGGCCTGATCCCCAACATGTTTCCGGACGGCGCGAAGGAAGGGCTGTATCACACGGCCGACGCAACGCTGTGGTTCTTTCATGCGCTCAATCGCTACCTCAAGGCAACCGACGACCGCTTTACGCTGCGCAGTCTGCTGCCGAAGCTGAAGTCGATCTACGCACATCACCTGCGCGGCACGCGCTTTGGTATCGGAGTCGATCCGGCCGATGGTTTGATCCGGCAGGGCGAGGAGGGTTACCAGCTGACCTGGATGGATGCGAAGGTCGAGGACTGGGTCGTGACGCCGCGGCGCGGTAAGGCAGTGGAGATCAACGCGCTGTGGTTCAACGCGCTGACGCTGCTGGCCGCGTGGCTGCGCGAAGAGGACGATGCGCAGGCACAGGAAGTGGAACAGAACGCGGCACGCGCGTATGACAGTTTCAACGCGCGCTTCTGGTACGAAGAGGGCGGCTACCTCTACGACGTCGTCGACGGCGAGCAGGGCAATGATCCAGCCTGCCGGCCGAACCAGATACTCGCGATCGCGCTCGATCATCCGGTGCTCGCGCGGGCACGCTGGCAGCCGGTCTTCGACGTGGTCGAGCAGCGCCTGGCGACGCCGGTGGGCTTGCGCTCGCTCGCGCCCGGCCACCGTGACTACAAGGCCCAGTACTACGGCGACCTGCGCGCGCGCGACGCCGCCTATCATCAGGGCACGGTGTGGGGCTGGCTCGCGGGACCCTTTGTCGACGCATGGCTGAAGGTGCGCCCGAACGATCGCAGCGGCGCGCGCCAGGCCATCGCTGGCTTCGCCGCGCATCTCGACGACACCGGCATCGGCACGCTCAGCGAAATCTTCGACGCCGAAGCGCCATTCACCGCGCGCGGCTGCATGGCGCAGGCCTGGAGTGTCGCCGAAGTGCTGCGCGCGTGGTTGATGACGGAGGAGTAAAAAGGGGAGAGACCACCAATTTTTTGGTTCTTCGCCCGTCCGCGGACCTCGCTGTGTTTTGATGCCTGGTGCTCAAGGCTCGAGCCGGTGCTGCCTGCGGGGGGACACTACTGCCGCTGCGCAGTAGGGGGCTCACGCCGCCGGGACGCCGCATCGCTGGATGTGGAAGGCCGCGAAGCAGCGAGCGGCGGCCAACTCCGCTGGCATGAAGTGCTGCGCACTTCACCCGGCTCGCACGAATCGGGGCGGCATCCGCTTGGGAATCCCCCCGCAGCCTGCACCGACTCGAGCCTCCCGGTACACCAGTGTGGATTCCGCGGTCACGTGCCACATCAGCAAAGCTTAGGGCTGGCCTGCAAAAAGCGCGGCTACGCACGCGCGAACAGGCGGAACACACAGACTCGGCCGCCCGACTTTGCGGCGCAGAAGCAGCGCAGAGGGGTCTCCGGAATGGCAAGGCCTTATAGCTCGCCGCATGGAAATAATCGGATACAAGATCGAGCGCTACGAGAATTTGATTGAACGGATGCATCAGGCTTCAGGTTTAACCGTGATT
>JBEGWB010000014.1:0-8013 GCA_041178065.1 Pseudomonadota bacterium
TGTTCATCCTTGGAATCGGACTCGGGCTCGGCTCGATCTCGCCCTGGTCCAACGAGGGCATCAGTGGCACCGCGCTCGGTGTCTCGACGATCCTGTGGATCACCTTCGTGTCGCTCGTGGCGTCGGGCGTTGGCGGCTACATCACCGGCCGCCTGCGTACTCGCTGGGCTGCAGTGCATTCCGATGAGGTGTACTTCCGCGATACGGCACACGGCTTCCTGTCCTGGGGGCTGGCGACTGTGATCACCGCCGTGATCTTTACCTCGACGACGATCGGCGCGATCAGCATGGGCGCGCAGGCGGCGGCAACAGTGGCAGGCGGCGCGGTGGATGCCGCGGCGGCAAGCGTCACCGGTGGCGCTGTGGCGGGTGCTGGTGTCGCCGCAGCACAGGGAGCTGAAAGTGGCGGTGGCGATGCCGGGCCGATGGGCTACTACCTTGACTCACTGTTCCGTACCAGCGTACTGACACGGGTTCCCGCCAATCAGTTTCCAGTAACGCCCGCGGCGACTGACGCCGCACTGGGCGGCGGTAATAACCCACAGCAGCAGGGCGCGCCGGCAGAACAGGAGGCCGCGGCGGATGCTGCTGCCACGCCGCAAGGGGCGGCAAACCTGACGCCGCCACAGCAGGCGGCGCTGGCGGCTGGCGGTGCAAGCCCCGAAACGATGGTAACGCCACGCGCTGGTGCCAGTGGCCAGGGCCCGCAGACCGATACCAGTCCCACAGCCTTGCCCGAGGTAACGCGCATCTTCGCCCGCGCGATCGCCAATGGCGAGCTGCCGCAGGACGACGTCACCTATATTGGCCGTCTCATCTCGCGGCATAGCGGCGTCACCGCCGAGGACGCCGAAGCGCGCGTCACGCAGACCTTCGACAGCCTGCGCGGCGAGCTGCAACAGGCTGAAACCGCCGCGCGCGAAGCGGCGGACGAGGCACGTGCCGCGTCGGCCAAGGTTGCCCTGTGGTTCTTCGTGGCGCTGCTCATTGGCGCCTTCGTCGGAAGCCTGTCTGCTACCTTCGGTGGCAGACAGCGCGACCTTTAATCACCTGGATAATGGAGATTAACCCATGCGCTCGATCCTGCTGTTTTTCCTTGGCATACCGATTCCGATCATCATCCTCATTGCGCTGCTGACCTGAGCGCCGATGAGACGCGCTTGCGTGCCTGGTCACACGACTCTGGCACGCCAGCCTCTTGCCCATCAATCTACCCGAAGCGGTTTCCTGTGCCATTTCGCGCGCACCCAGTTCGCGAATTTCAACACTGGACCGCGCCGGATCAACCAGCGCTCCATCCGCTTTTTGCCGGGGAAATCGAGCAGCATGACGCCAATCAATATCGCGATCACTCCCTGCCCTGGCAACACCAGCATGAAGAGGCCCGCGATCACGAGCGCCGCGCCGAGCAGATTCTTGCCGCAGATCAGCAACAGGCGTAGTGGTTCCGCGTATCGGCTGAATGCAGGCTCGGGCCGATGACTGCTGCTGAAATATTCTTCCGGAAGGCGCACGAGCACGAATGGGACAACAATCAACGTGGCAAGAATGGACACTGAGAACAATAGAACAAGCAGCAAACTGGGCCTCCGGATGAAACGGCCGCGGGCCTTAACAAAGGCACGGGGCGCTGTTACGCTCCGCGGCGACGCTCATCTTACCGAAATAAACGCCACAACGTCCGCCAGGAAGAAAGCAAGAATGCTGCCAACCGATCCCGCGAACCAGGCAAGCCCGTCGGCGGAAACAGGCGATGCCGACGAGGATTACTACCGACGCGTGCATCGCTGGCTCAGTATCATCCTGAAGTCCACGATCGGCATCGGGGCGATATTGCTGCTGGTCAGGGGCAACTACCAGGCAGCAATGGAGTCGCTGATCATCATGTACGTGACCATGTTGCCGATCAGCATGGCGCGTTACTTCCACATCCGTATCCCCTTCGTGTTCGACACGATTGCCATCGTGTTCATCTATATGTCGCTGTTCCTCGGCGAAGTGCACAACTTCTATGCGCGCTTCTGGTGGTGGGATCTCGTGTTGCACGCGAGCTCGGGCTTCTTGCTGGGTATTACCGGGTTCGTGCTTGTCTACGCGCTGAACCAGAACCGCAAGATCAACATGCACCTCAGTCCACTGTTCATCGCGACTTTCGCGTTCATGTTTGCGCAGGCCCTCGGCTCGATCTGGGAGATCTTCGAGTTCGCGATGGACCAGCTGTTTGGACTCAACATGCAGAAGTCCGGCATCGTCGACACGATGTGGGACATGATCGTCAACGCGATCGCCGCACTGGCGATCGCGCTGCTCGGCTACGGCTACATGAAGACCGCCGAAGTCGATTCCTTCCTCGAGCGGATGATCCATCGCTTCATCCGCGAAAATCCTAAACTGTTCCGCAAGCGCAGGCGCCAGCTCTAACCGCTGAGCCGCTCGGCCTCCGGTAGTAATTACACGTACGCTCGCGCTGGTGTGAAGATTTTGCCGGCTCCTTCGCTTCCAGTTTGGTCGCCTTGATCCGCCACGCCTGACTCCCCAAGCTCGGCAGTACGTGGCATGGAGTTTGCGTACTTCGTGTTGACAGCCACGGCAGCGGACACACAGTTCCCTCCGCGCGTCGCCACTGAATCCAGATACCAGATACGCAGTTGTAACTGCAGGAGCCCGCCATGAAGCCATTTGCCAGATACTCGTCGATCCTCGCAAGCGCAACGCTGCTTTCCGCCCTTGCCGCTTGCGGCGGCAGCGCCGAAGACGTGCCGCCGGGCAACAGTTCCAACATCATCGGCGATGCGGAGCCAGCCACGGCGACGCAGGGTGTGGTGCGCAGCGACGATGATGACGCAACGGCGCAGCAAGGCATCGGCGCCGATGGCGGCGAGCGCACGACAGGTCAAGGCACGCAGAACACGCAGGGACTCGCCGAGGGCGGCGCGGCCGGACAGGCAGGCGCAAGCAATAGCACCTTGTTAACCCAGGAAGACGTGCTGCCGAGCGAATACACGCGCGAGGGCGCCGAGCCGCCCGCGCGGATGGCAACGGCCATTATCCAGCCGACGCGGGGGAACCGCGTTTCAGGCGTGGTTGTCTTCATCCAGGAAAGTGAAGGCGATGAGCGCATACGCGTTGTTGGCAAGCTGGTCGGCATACCCGAGGGCCAGCACGGCATTCACCTACACGAATTCGGTGACTGCACAGCACCCGATGCCGCTTCCGCCGGCGAACACTACAACCCGGACGGCACGATGCACGGTGCTCCCGACGCAGCGGTACGCCACGTTGGCGATTTCGGCAATCTGGGAGCGGCGGCCGACGCTACCGCCTCGTTCGATTTCTACGATGAAAAAATCGCGCTGACCGGCACGAACTCGGTGGTCAACAAGGCCTTCATCGTGCACGCCGGTGCCGATGACCTGACGACCCAGCCGAGCGGCGACGCCGGTGATCGCATCGCCTGCGGTATCGTCAATCCGCAGGAATTCAATACCACGCCGGGGCTGTCCGGCCGTGGCAAGGGTTAATCGCCCCCCTGGAAGCGTCATGAGCGAAGGTACTGTTACCCACGGTTCGCGGACCTGGCGTTATTCGAAGCCAGTGCTGCTTGGCATCGTTGTCACGCTCGTCATCCTGCTGATACTGCGTATCTCGGCGGCTTACACGCTGCAGTGGTACGTCAACAGGAAGCTCGATGAGTCGCCGCAATATGCCGGACACGTGGGCGACATCGACCTCATGGTGCTGCGCGGCGCTTACAGCATCGAGGACGTCGAAATCGTCAAGACCGAAGGCGAGGTGCCGGTACCATTGTTCGCTGCCTCCGCGATCGAATTCTCGGTACTGTGGACAGCGCTGTTCAACGGCGCGGTTGTCGGTGAAGTCGAGATGTTCGATCCCCAGATCAACATCGTCGACAGCAACGACGAAAGCCGCAAGCAGACAGGGGAGGGCGGGCAGTGGCTCGCCATGTTCGATGATCTATTCCCGCTGAAGATGGACCGAACCGTGATCCACAACGGCCAGGTGCATTTCCGCAATTTCGACTCCGAGCCGAAGATCGACATCTTCCTGTCGGAAATCGAGGGCAATGCGCAGAACCTCGCGAACGCGCAGGCCACGACCGATTCACGCATCGCGGAAATCGAACTGTCGGCGCGCGCGATGGATGTCAGCGACCTGACACTCGCCGCGGCTTTCGATCCGACCACCGAGAAGCCAACCTTCGACGTGAACATGCAATTGCTGCAACTGCCGATCATGCAACTGGATAACTTTATCAACGAGTACGCGCCCTTCGACGTCGAGGCGGGCAGCGTCGACGTCGCCAGTGAACTGGCCGCGCGCGATGGCCTGTTGCAGGGCTACGTGAAGCCGATCATCTACAACCTCGAAGTGTTCAAGTGGAGCGAGGACATCGGTGAAGACAATGACAACCCGCTCGTTGCGCTGTGGGAAGGACTTGTCGACGTCGTCGCCGAACTGCTGGAAAACCAGCCGCGCGACCAGATCGCATCGTACATTCCGCTGCAGGGCGACATCAACGCGCCTGACACCAACCTCTTTGTCGCCGTCGCCGGTATCTTCAAGAACGCCTTTGTCGAAGCCTACCAGGCCAACATCGAAAATACGGTCGCGCTGTTCACGCCGAACGAAGGCGTGGAACTGGAGCTGCCGGCGCCGCTCGGCGAAGTCGGCGGCAACGATGTTGAGCAGGGCGACTCTGGCCAGGCCGTGGACGAGTCTGCGGGCGAAGAGCCTGCAGCGATGGCAAGCGATCAATCCACCGACGCAGCAGCTGCCGATGCTGAAGTGTCGGAGGCAGCTGCCAAAGAGGATGAAGGCGCCGTCGTGACACGCCCGTAAGGAGATCAGCGAGGATGAGCAAGCTACGCTATGTCGCCCGCATCATCAGGCTGACCATCAGCAATTTCCTTGGCAACAACTGCCTGCGCCATTCCGCGGCGCTGTCGTTCTACACGCTGTTCTCACTGGCGCCGATGGTCATGGTATCGGTGCAGGTCGCCAGTCTCTTCGCCGCGGAGGTCGACTTCGAGCGCGAACTCGTCGCGCAGTTTGGCAATCTCGTTGGCGAGCGCGGCGCCGAGGGCGTCACCGTACTGATCGATACGCTGGAGGAAACCGATGCCTCCAGGTTCCAGCTGCTGATCGGGGCCGTCTTGCTGATGTTCTCGGCGACCAGTATCTTCGTGCAGCTTCAGGAAGCCTTCAATGAAATATTCTCGGTCATCGCTTCCGGACGCGGGTTCATCAAGAAGGCACTTGATCGCCTGATCTCCCTCGGTATCATCCTGAGCCTTGGGCTTGTCATGATCCTGTCGCTGGTGATCGATTCCAGCGTCGTGCTCCTGCACAAGTGGCTCAGCGGCGCCTTCCCCGAGCTCGCGGTCATCTTCATCAACGCGCTGCAATATACGGTGCTGGGGCTGCTGGCGACGCTTGAGATTTATGCCTTGTTGAACTTCCTGCCGGATGTGCACATTCCACGCGAATACAAGGTGCGCGGCTGTGCGCTGATCACGCTATTGCTGGTGTTCGGCAAGTCCACGATCGGGTGGTACATCGGCAGCAGCAGCCTCGGCGAGATCGGTGGCGCGTCGGCGTCCGTCATCGTGCTGATGCTGTGGATTTACTATTCGTCGATGATCGTGTTCCTCGGCGCCGAGTTCATCAAGAGCATGGCGATTGTCGATAACGTCGT
The DNA here is from genome assembly GCA_041178065.1 of Pseudomonadota bacterium. Taxonomy (GTDB): domain Bacteria; phylum Pseudomonadota; class Gammaproteobacteria; order Pseudomonadales; family Pseudohongiellaceae; genus CAILUG01. Next base: position 5,717 of record JBEGWB010000014.1, read on the forward strand.
ACTCCAGCCGAAGCGCTACGCCGTGCGCGTGCAGTCGGTAATTGTTGAGAAGGATCCAAAGACGCCGGAAACGGCAGCGGCCGACGACCCGGTGATCGCGCCGTCGATCGAGACAGGGAAGACGCCCGAAGCCTGCGCCGCTGCGGTGGTGGCCGCCGCGCATCCTGCCGTGCGTGCCGAACTTGCAGCGAGTTCGGCCGCGGCAACGGACGGAGCCGCGCTGGGTTCATCGCTTGCGCCGAGCGATCACGTGGTCGGTCCACCGCCTGAACCGGGCGAAGCCCGTGCCAACGCCACGGACGCCACCGACGAAGCGCGGGAGCGCGATGCCGAGTTTCCCGGCGCGCCGCATCCCGCGCGTTAGGCTCCCAGCAGGCCACCGCCGTTCGGGTGCAGCGTCTGCCCGGTGAAGTACGATCCATCGCGCGATGCAAGAAATACGTAGCAGGTCGCGACTTCCCAGGGCTGTCCGGCCCGCTTCATCAAGGTGCTCTTGCCGAACTCGGTCAGTTGCTTGCCTTTGAAGGTGGCCGGAATCAGCGGAGTCCAGATCGGGCCGGGAGCAACCGCATTCACAGTGATGTCCTTCTCCGCGCCCAGTGGCGCGATCGACATCGTCAGGGCTTCGATTGCCCCTTTCGTCGACGCGTAGTCCACGAGGTGCGGACTGCCGCGATGCGCCGTCACCGACGAGGTATTGATGATGCGCCCGCCACGCTCCATTTTTGGCAGCGCCGCGCGGATCAGGTAGAAATATCCAAACAGGTTTGTGCGGAATGTACTCTCGATCTGCGCATCGCTGATTTCCTCGAGCGCATTGGCCGAGTGTTGTTCGGCGGCGTTGTTGACAAGAATGTCGAGCTTGCCGAAGTGTGCGATAACCTGAGTGATCATCTCGTTGCAGTGGGCGGAGTTGCCCACGTCGCCAGGCAGCAGCAGGCAGTTCGTGCCCTCGCTTTCGACGATATCGCGGGTTTGCTCGGCGTCTTGCGTCTCGCACAGGTATGAGATGGCGACGTCCGCGCCTTCACGCGCGAAATGCACGGCCACGGCCCGGCCAATGCCCGAGTCGCCGCCGGTGACGAGTGCCACTTTGCCTGCGAGCTTCTGGCTGCCGCGGTATTCGCTGTGGATGAAGATCGGGCGCTGCTTCATGTCCACTTCGATGCCCGGCTGGCTCTGCGCAGCCTCGGTCGCGCCCGGTTGCTGCGGGGTTTCGCTTGCCTGGCCCGAGGCCGAGCGTAGTGGTGTCTGTTTAGCGGTGGCCATCAGTGCCTCCCGATGGCCGCGGCCAGCTCAGTCTTGTTCATCGTGCTGCGTCCCGTAATATTCAGTTCCCGCGCCCGGTTATACAGCTCGTTGCGCGTGTGGCTTTCCAGCGGTGTGGTGGGATTGCCGGTACCCATCGAGCGCGTGTTCCGGGTGCGGCCCTCGACGTTGCGCGCCTTGTTAACGGTGCGCGCGGCTATTTCCTCCGCGCGGTCGCCACTGCGGCCCTTGTCGAGCTCACCCTGCTTGATGTGCTTGTACTTGCGTTCGTCTTTGTTGCTCCAGTACGAGGGCATGATGCATCTCCTCTGCATATCCAGTTGGTATGTATGAATCGCTCGCGCGGCGCCGACGGCGTGCGGCGCGCCTGCAGCGTTTGTGGTTGCAAGCGATATGCCAGTAGTGCGCGGTGTTTCGTTGCACAGGTCTTTCCCTGTAGCTTTTACTGACGAGCTTGAAAAAGATGCAATGTCACGCCGCCTTCACTCGCCAGAGACATGCTGAAAACGCCTGTTTCTCGCCTCTTTTCCTGACTTCAGGCTTGGCACGCTTATCGCTAGGTTTTGCTTGCAGTTCCCTTTCAACCATTCAAGGAATAACGCCATGCAAAGCATTCGCAAATTATTTTTCTTCATGTTCCTGCTGACCGGCATGGTCTCGCTGCAGGCTTGCGACAGCAACGACGGCCCGCTCGAGGAGACCGCCGAGAATGTCGATGACGCGATCGATGACGCGGGTGATGCGATTGAGGAAGCCTGCGAAGACGCAACCGACAGCAATTGCGACTAAGCGGTTGGTACACGACGGGGGCCATGCGAAGGAGCGCTGGCTGCGGGGAGACCGAGCGAGCACATTTGATCAGCGCAGTTTGTCAAACAGAAAGGCCAGGGAAGACACCTTCCCGGGGCTTGCTGTCTTGCTCATGCGGTTTTCTGCCAGTAGGGGGTCACGCCGTAGTGCGTATGAATGCCAGCACCCCAGCGCGGGTCTGACATATCGGGCCACTTGTCCTTGTCGAAGCCGGGCGC
>JBEGWB010000015.1:0-7175 GCA_041178065.1 Pseudomonadota bacterium
TTGCGCATGCCCTGAATGGATTCAGCGGCAAGGCCGGTGGCCTGATGCCGAAGAAGGGTGGACGCCTCGACCTGTCAGATGCGGAGATCATCGGCGCGGTCGAGTACATGATCGAACAGGCGCGGCCCTAGGCGGCGGCAGCCGCAAAGCCAGGCGCTCGTCGATGTCCCGGGCGTACCGAGGTTCCTAAGGCAGCGTACAGGCCAGAAAGTGGATCTCCGCTTGCGGCGTCGACTCAAGTACCAGGCGATGCCAGAGGAACTGTGTTTCAGAGCTGGCGAGCAAGGTGTTCCGCTCAGAGTCGCTCGCCCAGCTAAACGGGCCGGCATACGACGCGGCTTCCATGTCGGCTTCCACGTCGCGATAGCTAATCTGGTACTGGCCCGATCCATCCTCCCGCACGCTTACGGGCGCCATGCGGAAATTCACTGGTTCGGCCGCATTTTCGCAGGCGCCAGCGGCGTCGCAGACTTGCATGATCGTGCACTCCAGCGTCCGCACGGCGCCTTCGGCCCCCGCAAGCTGAGGCAGCGCCGCCAGCGGCAACAGGACGAGCGTGCGCATTAGCGCGGTTGCGCTGCTGGCGCGTGTCTGCTGTCTCATCTGTGTAGTGCTCATCGTCGTCATGGTTTCTCCGGAATACGGGCTATCGGCACTCAAACGCAGCGCGTCGTCAGTGTCCTCAAAATGCCGATGCATTATCCGCCATTCGCGCGCGCCCGTGCGGCGTGGAAAAATCCAGCGCTGGCCCGATCGGTATGATCAGGTGCGGATTCACCGTGACGTGGCTACCGTAGTAGTGCGCCTTGTTGTAGCCGATATCGACGGTGCCGGCGATGCCGGGCAGTTGATAGATGTCGCGCGTGTAGGCCCACAGGTTCGGGTAATCGACGATACGCCGCAGCGCGCACTTGAAATGGATCGCATACACCGAATCGAAGCGCACCAGCGTGGGAAAGAGGCGAATGTCGGCCTCGGTGAGTTTGGAGCCCAGCAGGAAGCGCGTGCGGCCCAGCCTGTCTTCCAGCTTGTCGAGCGTGTCGAACAGCGGGATGACTGCCTCCTCGTAGGCTTCCTGTGTCGTCGCAAAGCCTGCGCGGTACACACCGTTGTTCACCGTGGGATAGATCCATGCGTTCAAGGCGTCGATATCGGCGCGCAGGGGCTCCGGGCAGAAATCCCGGGCCGTCACTTCGTCGTCAGGTATCAGCGCGTTGAAGGCGCTATTGAACATGCGCAGGATTTCCGCCGACTCGTTGCTGACGATGGTCTGGCCTTGCTTGTCCCACAGCACCGGGACGGTGGCGCGGTCACTGTAGTCGGGGTCGACGAGCCGGTAGAGCTCATACAGGTACTCGATGTATTCGTCGTCGTCGCCCGCAGCGGAAAAGATGCGGCCCGGCTCGGGCGCAAAGGTCCAGCTGTCGGGCCCCATGAAGGGATTCGCATTCGACACGCTGATCATGCCGTCGAGCTGTTTCAGCGCGCGCGTGATCAGGGCGCGGTGCGCCCAGGGACAGGCGAGCGACATGAACAGGTGATAACGGCCGGCTTCCGCCTTGAAGCCGCCGATACCCGAGGGGCCCGCGGCTCCATCGGGCGTAATCCAGTTGCGAAACAGCGAGTCGTGGCGCACGAAGCGGCCACCGGTGGACGCGGTGTCGTACCACTCGTTGTGCCAGGCCTTGCCGGATTTGATCGTGGCTTTCTTCATGGATGGGTTACTCGCGCGGATTTTTACGGGCAAGGCGCTTTTGACGATAGCGGAATGTGCCGGGTAATGCGTCTTATGTCACCCGATACCAGTGACAGATCGCCCCGGATTGATTAGTTTCGCCACCTCGTTGCGTATTGTGCGGAGGTGGTGTTTGAGCGGAACGCTGTACAGGTGGCCAGTATCCCTTGCCCTGATGATCGGACTGAGTCCGGCAGCCCTCGCGGCTGATGAAAATCCCGTGGCTGTCGATGACGCGCACGCCCGGCTTGCGGCCTGGACGCGCGGGAGCGACAAGGAGCTGGCGCTGCTCGACCAATACTGCGTCGAGTGCCACAACTCCAGTGACTGGGCCGGCGGCGTCGCCTTCGACGCGCTGTCGCTGGAGCAGGTGAATCAGGATGCGGCGATCTGGGAAGCCGCGCTGCGCAAGCTGCGCGCGGGGCTGATGCCGCCGAAGGGCAATCCGCGCCCCGAGCGTGCCGTGCTCGATGGCATGGCGCAGTGGCTGGGGACGGGCCTCGATCTCGCCTGGGAGCTGGCGCCCAACCCTGGCACCAAACCGGCCGCGCGCCTCAATCGCACCGAATACCGCAATGCCGTGCGCGATCTGCTGGCCTTCGACGCCGCGGCGCTCGTGCGCACGCTCCCCGCCGACACCAGCGCCGCTGGCTTTGACAACAACGCCGACGCGCTGAGCATGTCGCCAACCTTGCTCGAAGGCTATGTCGCGGTGGCGATGCAGGTCAGCCGGCAAGCCGTCGGCGACCTCGGCACGGCGCCGACGCAGGTCGAGTACCGCGCAAGCGGGGGCAATGCCCAGAACGATTATGTCGAGGGACTACCACTCGGTACGCGTGGCGGCATGCGCGTCGAGCATTACTTTCCGGTGGATGCGGAGTACGAATTCGAGGTCGCGGCAAACATACCGGTCGCCGGGCGCGGCAACGATACCGGCCGCATGGTCTGGTGTGGCGGCCCCCGGCTTGAAGTCATGTTCAACGGCGCGCCCGTGCCGGTCACTGACCCGCAGCGCTTCCGGCTGCACGTGCCCGCCGGTCCCCATTCCATTTCGCTGGCGCTCATCGACGAGCAGCGCTGCATCGGCGCCGGCGAGCTGCTGCTTGCCGAAGCCGATGCGGGCGCCGGCAGCGTGCAGGGTCTCGAGATCGATGGCCCCTACAATATAAGTGGCACGGGCGACACGCCTAGCCGACGCGCGATCTTCGTCTGCCAGCCGCAGCGCGCTGAAGAAGAACTGGCCTGCGCCAAACAGATCCTCAGCCAGCTCGCTACGCGCGCCTATCGGCGCCCGATCGGCAGCGACGATGCGGAACTGGACACGCTGCTGCGCTTCTACGAAACCAGCCGCAATGCCGACGGCGCCACGTTCGACAGCGGCATCCAGGGCGCGCTCACGTGGCTGCTGGTGGATCCGAAGTTCCTGTATCGCTTCGAGGCCGAGCCTGAAGCGCTCGCCGCCGGCGACATCTATCGCATCAGCGACCTCGAGCTCGCCACGCGGCTGTCGTTCTTCCTCTGGAGCAGTATTCCGGATGAAGCGCTGCTGGCGCAGGCCGCGGCCGGCACGCTGCATGAAGAAGCGGTCCTGCTGCGCGAAGTCGAGCGCATGCTGGCCGATCCACGCGCCGAGGCACTGGTGGAAAACTTCGCCGGCCAGTGGCTGCGCTTGCGCGAACTGGAAACGGCGGCACCGCAGGACACGGCCTTTGATGCCGCCTTGCGCGACGCGATGAAGCAGGAAACCCTGCTGTTCTTCCAGAGCCTCGTGCGCGAGGACAGGAACCTGCTCGGCCTGCTCGATTCCGACTATACCTACCTGAACGAAGGCCTCGCCGCGCACTACGGCATCGAGGGCGTGCGCGGCGGCTACATGCGCAAGGTCGCGCTGCCGCCGGACAGTCCCCGCCGCGGCCTGCTCGGCCACGCGAGCATCCTCACCGCCACCTCGGTACCGAACCGCACCTCGCCGGTGATCCGTGGCTCGTGGATCATGGAGAACATCCTCGGCGCGCGCGTGCCGAGTCCGCCACCGGGTGTCGAGACCGATCTCGACGCCGCCGAACCCGGCCAGAATGTGCAGGCGGATACGCTGCGCCAGCGCCTCGAACAGCACCGCGCCGATCCGGCTTGCGCCTCCTGCCACCAGATGATGGACCCGGTCGGGTTCGCGCTGGAGAACTTCGACCTCGTCGGCCGCTGGCGTTCCGTCGACAACGGGCTGCCACTCGATACCGCGGCGGAGATGGTCGACGGCACCTACGTCGACGGACCCGCGACGCTGCGTGCCGCGTTGCTCGCACGGCCGGAGGCATTCAAGGCCGCGCTCAGCGAAAGACTGCTGACCTATGCACTCGGCCGCGAGCTGCAACATCATGACGGGCCCGCGGTGCGCAAGATCGTGCAGGGCGCAAGCGCCGAGGGCTTCACGCTGAGCGCGCTGGTGCAGGCGGTGGTGCTGAGCGCTCCATTCCAGCAGCGCGTGAAGCTCGCAGCAACACAACAAACAGCGCAACTAACAACAGACTAGAGCCGGAGTCGCGATGCACTATCTGACGAAGAAACATATTTCCCGCCGTAAATTACTGCGCGGCGCCGGCGTTGCGCTGGCGCTGCCCTTGCTCGAGTCGATGCTGCCTGCCGGACTGGTGCGCGCCGCCGAGCGCAGCACGCCGCAGTCGCGCCTCGCCTGCCTGTACATTCCGCACGGCGCGGTCCAGGCCGCCTGGATACCGTCCACCGTCGGCCGCAATTTCGAGCTGAGCCCAACACTGCAATCGCTGGCGCCGTTCCGCGACCAGGTCAGTGTCGTCAGCAACCTCGACTTGCCGACCGCCTTCGAAGGCGATCCGTCGGCCGGCGCGCATCATCGCCGTTCATCCGAGTGTTGGCTCACCTGCGTTGCGCCGGGCAAGGGTCCCTCGCCGACGTCGATGGATCAACTGGCGGCGGATCACATCGGCCAGCAAACCGCCCTGCCCTCGCTGGAGCTTGCGCTCGAGGAACGCGCGTCGATTTCCTATCGCACGCCGACCACGCCGATGCCGATGCAGACCAACCCGCGCGTCGTGTTCGAGCGCCTGTTCGGCGACGGCAGTTCGCCCGCGCAGGTCGCGGCGCGACGCACGCAGACCGCCACCATTCTCGACACGGTACGGCAGGAGCTCAGCGCGCTGCACCGCACGCTGCCCGCCAGCGACCGCATCCGCATGGAACAGTACCTCAACGACGTGCGCGAAGTGGAACGGCGCCTGAGCCTTGAAGCGGATTCAGCGCCGCGCGACCTCGACCTTCCGGAACGCCCCGCCGGCGTGCCCGACAACTTCGAGGAGCATGCGCACACGATGTTCGACCTGATCGCGCTGGCCTGGCAGGCCGACCTCACGCGCGTGTCCACGATGCTGCTGGCCGCCGAACTCAGCAACCGCGTGTTTCCGCAGAGCGGCGTCAACGAGCCCTTCCACAACCTGTCGCATCACATGGAGATGGAGAGCAACATCACGCGCCTTGCGCAGCTGAACGCGTACCACGTCAGTAGCTCGATGGGTTATTTCCTCGCGCGCCTGAAGGCCACGCCCGACGGCGCGGGTACGCTGCTCGATCATTCGCTGGTGCTGTACGGCAGCGGCATGGGCGATTCGCAGAACCACAACCACAGCGCGCTGCCAGTGCTGCTTGCGGGCGGCGCTTCCGGAAAAATGACTGGAGGCCTGCACTTGCGCGAAGCCAGCGGCACGCCGATCGCAAACCTGCTGGTGACGCTGCTCGACAAGATCGGCGTGCCGGTCGACACGTTTGCCGACAGCAACGGCACGGTGGCGGTGTGAACCAGAACAAGGCAGCCATGAAAAAATTCCAGGGCCGAGCGCTGCTTCATCCGCGCCGCCTGTGCACTGCATTACTGATCTGTGCGTGCGCGCAGTCCGCTACTGCCCAGGTCCTGTCCATCCCACCGCCCGAGCAAGTGCAGGGTTCTGCGCTCGCCGCGGCGGCGAAAGACGGCGATCGGCAGGCCGTGCAGGCATTGCTGCAGCAAGGACTCGATGTAAACGGCTGGGGCAGCGACGGCACGCCGGCGCTGCACTGGGCAGCGCGCGTCAACGACACAGAGCTGGCCACGCTGCTGCTCGCCGCCGGCGCCGATGTCAACGCGGCGAACCGCTATGCGCAAACCCCGCTTCACCTTGCCGTGCAGCAAGGCCATGCGGCAATGGTGCGGCAACTGCTCGACGCCGGCGCCAGCGTGGAACAGCCCGATGCCAGTGGCGAAGCGCCGCTGCTTATCGCCACGCGTGAAGGCGCGGCCGACATCGTCGAGCTGTTGCTGGCGCAGGGCGCCGCGGTCGACGCGCGCGACGAGCGCTACGGACAAACCGCGCTGATGCTTGCCGTGCGCGCGGGAAATGCCGCACTCGTGCAGCAGCTACTCGCAGCCGGCGCCGACATCAACGCACAAAGCTTCGCCGGCGAAGAACACCGGCGCGTACTGCCGAGCGAAGTGCCGGTAGGGACTTCCCAGGGCGTAGGCATCAATCGATCCGGCTTGCCCGACCGTGGCATGCGCTACCCGATCAGCGGCATGAAGACGCCGCTGCTGTTCGCCACGCGCGAAGGCAATCTTGCGCTGACGCGGTTGCTTGTCGAGGCCGGCGCCGACATTGAGATGGCAGACGCCAATGGCATCACGCCGCTGATCAACGCGATCCTCAACTACAGCATCGTCAGCATGAAACGCGCAGCACAAAGCGATCACTTCCGCATTGCGCAGTACCTCATCGACGCCGGCGCCAACGTCAACGCACAGGACTGGTACGGGCAAACGCCGCTGTGGGTTGCCGTCGACATTCGCAACATGGAGATGCGCGTCACGGACACGACCAACTACGTGGATCGCGACGCGGCCTACGCGCTGATCGAGTCGCTGCTGGCCAAAGGCGCCGCGGCCAATCCCCGCACGACGGAGTTTCCACCGGAAAAGCGCTTCATCGCCGGCACCGGCTTCAACGGCTGGGTCGACATGACCGGCCAGACGCCCTTCCTGCGCGCGACGATCGCCGGCGACCTGCGCGTCATGCGCCTGCTGCTGGAACACGGCGCCGATCCTTCGATCGCCTCGAATGACGGCACGACGCCCCTGATGGCGGCAGCCGGCGTGTCATGGGCGGTGTCCGAAACCTTCGACGAAGGCGCCGACGCGCTGCTCGAGGCCGTGAAGCTGACGCACTCGCTCGGCAACGACATCAACGCCGTCAACACGATGGGACTGCGCGCGCTCCACGGCGCCGCCAATCGCGGCTCCAACGCCATTATCGAGTACCTCGCGGCAAACGGCGCGCAGCTGGATGTGAAAGACAACGAAGACCGCAGCGCGATCGACTGGGCCGAAGGCGAACTGACGGGAGCGCGCGCGCCAACGCGCAAGCCGGAGACGATCGAGTTG
>JBEGWB010000016.1:0-17316 GCA_041178065.1 Pseudomonadota bacterium
CATCGACGTGCCATACAAGGTCGTCATCAACGAGTGCGTCGAGCTTGCGAAGAAGTACGGCGCCACCGAGAGTCACAAATACGTCAACGGCGTGCTCGACAAGAGCGCGCGGCAGTTGCGCAAGGTCGAGCAGGCCGGCCAGTAGTATCCACCGCTGCACCGTCGTCGTTGCCGCGCGTCCGCCCTGGATGATGGAAACGCCGAATACACAGGACTAGTTATCCGGCGCGCGGAACCCGGTGACTGCGCAGCAGTCTCACACGCTACTGGACTCCCGCCTACGCGGGAGTAACGACGAAAGCTTAGCCATGGCCCTGACCGAAACCGATATCATCGCCCGATACTTCCAGCAGCCAGGCCTGGCTGCGGATCCCGCTCTGCAACGCAACATCGCGCTCGGCATCGGCGACGACTGCGCGCTGATCACCGTGCCGCGCGGCAAGCAGCTCGCCCTGTCGATGGATGTGCTGGCCGAAGGCGTGCATTTCCCTGCCGGCGCCGATCCGGCGCAGATCGCCTGGCGCGCCCTTGCGGTCAATCTCAGCGATCTCGCGGCCATGGGCGCGGAACCGCTTTGCTTCACGCTCGGGCTGACATTGCCGACGGCAGACGAAGCCTGGCTCGATGCCTTCTCATCCGGACTGCGTGCCTGCGCGCAGCAGTACGACTGTCCGCTCGTCGGTGGCAATCTCACGCGCGGTCCGCTGCAGATTGCCATCCAGGTGCAGGGGCTCGTGCGCAGTGGTGAAGCCTTGCTGCGCAGCGCCGCGAAGCCGGGACAGGATGTCTACGTCTCCGGCACCACTGGCCGCGCCGGTCTCGCGCTCGACTACCTGCAAGGCCGGTGTGACGCGGTCAACGACGCGCAGCGCGCGGACCTGCTCGCCGCCTATTACCGCCCCGAGCCGCGCCTCGCGCTCGGGCAGGCACTATGCGGTATCGCGCGCGCGGCGCAGGATGTGTCCGATGGCTTGCTTGCCGATCTCGCGCATATCGCGCGCAGCAGCAAGGTGCAGATCACTGTCGATATCGCCGCCATTCCGCTGGCCGGCGTGTTAACGGCGTTGCGCGACTCCACCGATGTGTTTCGTCTCGCGTTGACTGCGGGCGACGACTACGAGCTGGTGTTCACTGCGCCGGCCAGCAAGAAGAAAGCGGTCGCGGCAGCGGCAAAGAAAGCGGGTGTACAGGTCACGCGCATCGGCAAGGTCGCAAAAGGCGAGGGCGTACAGGTGCAGGATCTATCGGGCAGGACGCTGACATTCACAGGAGCAGGGTATGAACACTTCGGCGCCGGCGGCTGACTCCGTCTTTCGCAACCCGGTCCATTTCCTGGCCTTCGGCTTCGGCAGCGGCCTCGCGCCCAAGGCCCCCGGCACCTTCGGCACTCTGGCTGCGGTACCGGTATATCTGTTACTGGATCAGCTGGGGCTCGGTGCTTACGCGCTGGTGTTGATTGCCACCTTTGGTCTCGGTATCTGGATTTGCGAAAAGACCGCGAAGAATCTTGGCGTACACGACCATGGCGGCATTGTGTGGGACGAATTCGTCGGCTACTGGATCACGATGTTTGCGGCACCAGCCGAATGGTGGTGGATGATCGTCGGCTTCGCACTGTTCCGCTTCTTCGACATCGTCAAACCCTTCCCGATCTCGTGGCTCGACAAGCAGGTGAAAGGCGGGCTCGGCATCATGCTCGATGATGCCGTCGCGGGGACCTTTGCATGGTTGTGCCTGCAGCTACTCGCGCTGGCGCTCGCGGCGGCCTAAATGGGGTCAGAGCCCTATTCTTATATAAAGACCGCTGAACCTCTTGATAAAAGAATAGGGCTCTGACCCCATTTAACGTCAGGATGCGGGTCCCTTTTCTGCGACTTGCCGCTGATAGTCCCGTATCGCCAGCCCGGCGGCGACGCTCGTGAAGATGTCATGCGTCACGACACGCCCGGGAAAGCGCCGCTGCAAGGCAGCCATGACTGGCGGCAGGAGCGTGGAGCCGCCAACACAGATCACGCGCTTGATGTCGTCAGCGCTGGCGCCCGTTCGCAGCAGGGCTTGCTCCAGCGCTTCTTCGAATTGAGCAGTAGCCGGCGCGATGGCGGCGTCGAATTCAGCGCGCTGCAGAGTCAGGCTTATATCCAGCTCCGGCACATCGAGCGTGCCCTGTGCCTGCGTTGAAAAACTTTCCTTGAAGGCTTTGATCTGCTGCAGCACCAGATAGCTGTAGTTGAACTCGATGAGGTCCAGCAGGCGCTGGAACTTGCCAGCATGCTCGCCGCTGTATCGAATCATCTCGCGAACCGGCGTGAGATAGCGGTTCTGGTTCAGCAGGTACGAAACCGGCCAGTTCAGCAGCAGTTCCGCGTATTCGGAAAACGCGAAGCGCGTGTGCACGAAGCCGTCGGGCGTGAAAAATTTGCCGGAGGTTCCTTCGCCCAGCAAGGGAAACAACAAGGTGCGGAACAGCAACTGATCGATATGGTTGCCGCCCAGCGCGACGCCATGGGTGCCGAGCACGGTGAAGCCCTGCTCGCCATCGCGGAACAGGCAGAAATCCAGCGTTCCACCGCCGAAGTCCACCGTCAACAAGGTACCGGGCGCGCGTTCGGGCTGGCTGTGCAGGTAGTTGATCGCGGCCGCGACCGGTTCGTAGCAAAACAGCTGGTTGCCGAAGCCGGCGTGCGCAAAGGCCGCGCCGAGGCGTTTGACGGCGCGTTCGTCGCCGCCTTCTCCGGATCTCTCGAAATGCACGGGGCGCCCGATCACCGCATGATCGCCGGTGCCGCCCGCCTGGAGGTCGTCGAGTCCGGTGTCTACCCCGTCGCGCACGCGCAAGAGGATCGGCGTGATGACAGCTTCGAGGCGGAAGGACCTGTCGAATACCGGGAGCACCGTATCGTCCGGCGCCGTGAGCAACTGTTTGGTCCCGTAGAACAGGCGGCCGGGCAGGTTCACATCGAACATCGCGGCACTGAAGATGAGGTTCGATTGCGCGACCTGCGGCAAACCGGTTTCATCGTAGGAGCCCGTCGAGGTGCGCGCCTCCCCGAGTGGAACGGCGGCGAGCTCGACGCGCCGTCCGAGGTTATCGGCAATGTAGGCATCGAGCGCGTCCTGGCCTGCCACCGCGAGGTAGCTGCTGTCCAGATAGGTGGCCGAGGGCAGCGAGTTTTTGCCGCCGCCAAAATCCACGAGGTGCACTGTCGTGCCGTCGAACAGCGTCGCGACGGTATTGGAGGTACCAAAATCGATGCCGATTCCGATGCACCGCTCACCACGTGCGGACATGATCGTGCCCCCTTAGTGCCCTTGTGCCGCGCTGTTCGCCGCTATCGGCTGTCCCTTGAATGTCGTGTAGAACACCCAGCCGCCCGCAAGCACCACTAGCGTGAAGATTACCAGTATGTCGCTGTAAGCGAAGCCAGCGCTGTTGCGCGACAGCGACACGAGCCCACTATCGAGCCAGCGTCCATCCAGGATGCGTCCGACGAGCGTCGTGCCGAGTGCGCCGGCGACAATGCTGATCAGGTTGAAGATGCCCATGCCGATGCCGGATTGCTCTGGCGGCAATGTTTGCGACACCGAGTTGATCATCGCGGTCTGGAACATCGTGAAGCCGATGTAGGTCGCAAGCATCGTGAACAGCACGACCCAGAAGGTGAAGCCTAGCGTCAGTGCCATGCCCGCCATGCCGCCGGCGAGCAAGGCTACGCCAATACTGACGACGAACACGTTGCCCTTGCGGTCGGCAAGTGCGCCGGCGAAAGGGCCGAACCACACCGCACTGATTGCGCCGGGGAACAGCAACATGCCGATCTGGTCCGTCGACAGCGTGTGCACCGCGGTCAGCATCAGCGGCACGAGGAAGAACACGCCGAGCACGACCGAGAACAGCGTCATGCCCACGAAGATGCCGTTGCGGAACTTGATGTTCCTGAACAGCGCGGGATCGATGAAGGGTTCGTGCGCTGTGCGCAGCCAGAATACGAGTGCAATCGTCGTCACGACGAGACCGATCAGATAAGCGCTCTGCATGAAGTTGAGATACAGCACCAGCAAGCCGACGGTGGCCGACACGAGCACGGCGCCAAGGTAATCGACGCTCCCGGCGCGGCGCGGCTCCACGGGCAAGGCGCGGCGCAGGTAGGGCAGTGCAATGAGCGTCGGCAGCGGCATCAGGAACAGGATTGCCCAGTGCAGCTGGCCCGACACGAAGCCGCCGATGACCGGGCCAATGCCGATGCTGACCGACACCATCGACGTGATGAAGCCGAAGACCTTGCCGCGTCCTTCTTCCGGCACGTAGCGCGCAATGCACACGAAGCACAGCGCTGGAATCGCCGACGCGCCGGCCGCCTGCAGTCCGCGCGCGAGCACGACCAGCGGATAGGAGTCCTGCACGAAGAATCCAAACAGCGAGGCCACGCAGTACAGCACCGTGCCGAACTCGATGAGCCGGCGCAATGAATAGAGGTCGGCGAGCTTGCCGTAGATCACCGAGCCGATGCCAAAGAACACCATGAAGATCGTCATGACCCACGACACGGCCGCCGCGCTCAACCCGAATTGCGCGGCGATCGTCGGCGTCGATACGTTGAACACGGTTTCATTGAGGACGGCAAAGAAAATCAGGTAGGTCAGCCAGACGACCAGCGGCTGACGGGCGGGAGCGGCTTGCATGACGAGGACCTTCGCTGCGGGGGGCGCGCATTGTAGCAAAACTAAAAGAAGGCCAGAGCGCGGCTGTTGTGTTAAAAAACGCCCATGACTTCATTCGCCAATGACCCTGCTTCCCCCGCCGCACATCAATCCGGTGCCGACCTGCCCGACTTGCGGCTGTTCGTATTTGCGCTGTTCTTCGTGTTTGGCGGCATCACCTCGCTAAATGACGTGATCATTCCAAAGCTCAAGGAGCTGTTCACGCTGAGCTACGCGCAGGCGATGCTCGTGCAATCAGCCTTCTTCGCCGCCTATTTTTTTGTGTCGCTGCCAGCGGCAGGTATCGTGCGCCGCTTCGGATACATGCGCAGCGCGGCGCTCGGCGTCGCGACGATGGCGGGCGGCTGCCTGCTGTTCATCCCGGCCTCGGCCTCGGGCATGTTCGCGGTGTTCCTGTTTGCGCTGTTCGTGCTCGCTGCCGGCATCACTACCGTGCAGGTCGTCGCCAATCCGCTGATCTCCCTGCTCGGTAAAGCGCAGACTGCGCACAGCCGGCTGACCTTCGCGCAGGCCTTCAACTCGCTCGGCACGACGCTGTTTCCATACGCCGGTTCGATCCTGATCCTTGGTACGCTGGCAACAGTGGACGTGACGACGCTGTCCGGGGCCGCACTCGATGCCTATCGGCGCGAGGAAACGCAGGTCGTCGTGCGCGCCTATCTCGGTCTTGCGGCCGCGCTGGCAATCCTTGCAGGGGTGATCTGGCTGCGCCGCAATCGACTCGTCGAGGCGCCCACCGCCCAGATCAATATCTTCGAAGCCTTTACCTTGCTGCGCCAGCGCCGCTTTGGGCTCGGCGCCCTGTGCATCTTTTTATATGTCGGCGCCGAGGTCGCCATCGGCTCGCTGATCGTCAACTACCTGATGCAGGCCGACACGCTGGCGCTGGCCGAACAAGAGGCCGGCAAGCATGTGCCGTACTACTGGGGTGGCGCGCTGGTCGGGCGTTTCATTGGCGCCTATTTCCTGCAGATGATCGCGCCCGGCAAGTTGCTGGCGGCGGTCGCCTCCGGCGCGATCGCCCTGATCCTCGTATCGATCGGCAGCAGCGGCGCGGTGTCGGGCTGGGCACTGCTGGCAATCGGCCTTTGCAACTCGATCATGTTCCCCACGATCTTCAGCCTCGCCTGCGAAGGCCTGGGCCTACGCGCGGCCGAAGGGTCTGGCGTGATCTGCGTCGCGATCGTTGGCGGCGCGATCGTGCCGCCGTTGACGGGGCTCGTTGCCGACATGTGGGACCTGCGGCTCTCCTTGCTGGTGCCGGCGCTGTGTTATGCGGTAATCCTGGCCTACGGCATTTATGCGCGCAGACAGCGCCATGTGTGACCCCTGGCGGTCGCGCTCCACCGCGCTCGCGTGCGGGCCTGTCGCGTGCCATGCCGCGATCCTTATTTATTTCACCTTTGTTCCCGATGCCCGTGCGCGGTTACAGCCAAACCGGGTGGTCTTGTCGCGCGCTATCCGTATATAATCGCGCCCCGTTTCAGGCGCTCCGTTTTAGTCACGGGCCGCTCCCCCGGTGAGTCTCCTTCAGAACGAACACCCTATACGATGCGGGAATATCTGCAGTTTTACATCAATGGCGCCTGGGTTGACCCGGTCGCCCCTAAAACGCTGGCCGTGATCGATCCGGCCACTGCCGCCGTCTGTGGCCATATCAGTGTCGGCAGCGCCGCCGATGTCGACAACGCGGTAAAAGCCGCAGCAAAAGCGTTCCGTACCTGGTCCCGCACCACGCGCGAACAACGTCTCGCGGTTCTCGATCGCATCATCGACGAATTCAACAAACGCGTACCGGAACTCGGCGACGCGATCACCGAAGAAATGGGCGCGCCGAAATGGCTGGCCCACGGCACGCAGGCCGCGATCGGCGTTAATCATTTCAAGACCGCGCGCAAGATTCTCGAGACTTATCAGTTTGAAGAAGATCGCGGCACGAGCCGCGTCATCCAGGAGCCGATCGGCGTCTGCGGTTTCATCACGCCGTGGAACTGGCCGATTCACCAGATCTGCGCGAAGGTCGCGCCCGCGCTGGCAACCGGTTGCACCGTTGTCCTGAAACCCTCTGAAATCGCGCCTTTCTCCGCGCAGATTTTCGCCGAGATCCTGCATGCGGCCGGCGTTCCTGCTGGCGTATTCAACCTCGTGCAGGGCGAAGGCCCTGTCGTTGGTCAGGCTATCGCCGAGCATCCGCAGGTCGACATGGTATCCATCACGGGTTCCACGCGCGCCGGTGTACTCGTTGCACAGGCTGCGGCAAAAACAGTGAAGCGCGTCCACCAGGAACTTGGCGGCAAATCGCCGAATATCATTCTCGAAGACGCCGACCTGAAGGCCGCGGTTACCGGCGGCATAAATGGCATCATGATGAATTCCGGGCAGTCGTGCCGCGCGCCGACGCGCATGCTGGTGCCGAACAAATTGATGGATGAAGTCTGCGCGCTCGCGGCCGAAGCCGTGAACAACTGGAAACCGGGCGACCCGAAAGCGGACAGCCGCATGGGTCCGGTAATATCCGAAGCGCAGTGGAACAAGATCCAGGGCTTGATCCAGAGCGGCATCAACAGTGGTGCAAAGCTCGTGTCAGGGGGGCCCGGCAGGCCCGAAGGGCTGGAGCAGGGCTACTACGTCAAACCCACGGTTTTCCGGGATGTGAACAATAATATGGAGATCGCCCGAGAGGAAATCTTCGGTCCCGTGCTCAGTATCATTGGCTACGATACTGAAGAGGAAGCAATCGAAATAGCCAACGATACTGAATATGGTCTCGGCGGATATGTCCACAGCAAGGACATCGCGCACGCCAGGGACATAGCCGCGCAGATCCGCGCCGGTTACATCAGTTTGAATAATGCAGGGCTCGACCTGAACGTGCCATTCGGAGGCTACAAGCAGTCCGGCAACGGTCGTGAGTTCGGTGATCAGGCCTTTGGAGAGTTTCTGGAGTACAAGTCTCTGCTGGGCTTTTCTCCAGCAGCATGATGTGAGGTTTCAGGGGTGAAAACGGAGCGGTGGCAGGGCTGTTGCTGAACGCAGAAACACGCATTGACCACTACAAATATAACCTTGCGGGAAGAGCCAAATTCGTCGTGTTTCAATGAGTTATGGGCACGGCCCGGCGGATTGCATTGGCAAACTCTAAAGTGTAGAGTGCGCCCTTCAAATTTTCCCGCATCCCAGTTTAGTTCAGTTAAAAAATAGAGGAAGTAACGACATGAGCAAGAGCTTACAAGATGTTTTGAACGCCGCAGGCAACCCCGTCGATATGCTGCGCAATTCCAAAATTGGTGCCTACGTATATCCCGTCGTAGCGCCGGAATTCCACAACTGGCGCAGCGAACAGTATGCATGGCGCAACAGCGCCGTACTGTTCGACCAGAGCCACCACATGGTGGACATCTACATCAAGGGACCTGACGCGATCAAGCTCCTGTCTGACACCGCCATCAACAGCTTCGCCAACTTCCCCGTCAACCGCGCCAAGCAGTACGTTCCAGTAAGCCACAGCGGTCATGTAATCGGCGACGGCATTCTGTTCCACCTGTCCCAGAACGAACTCGTATTCGTTGGTCGCGCTCCTTCCGCCAACTGGATCCGCTACCACGCTGAAACCGGCGGCTACAACGTCGAAATCATCCACGACGATCGTTCACCTTCGCGCCCAGGCGGCAAACCCGTCAAACGCATCAGCTACCGCTACCAGATCCAGGGTCCAAACGCCTGGGCCGTCATCGAGAAGCTGCACGGCGGCAAACTCGAACAGCTGAACTTCTTCCACATGGCCGACATGAACATCGCCGGCACCAAAGTCCGCACACTGCGTCACGGCATGGCCGGCTCGCCGGGTCTGGAAATCTGGGGCCCATACGAAGATGGCGACCGCATCAAGGATGCAATCCTGGCTGCTGGCGCTGAATTCGGCATGGTTCCGGTTGGTTCGCGCGCATACGCAACCAACACGCTGGAATCCGGCTGGATCCCATCGCCGCTGCCTGCTGTATATACCGGCAAGGAAATGGAAGCCTATCGCAAGTGGCTGCCAGCTGCTTCCTACGAAGCTACCGGCGCAATCGGTGGTTCCTTCGTATCGAACAACATCGAAGACTACTACGTTACCCCGTACGAAATCGGCTACGGTCCCTTCATCAAGTTCGACCACGACTTCATCGGTCGCAGCGCGCTTGAGAAGATGCAGGGCAACAAGCATCGCCGCAAAGTTACGCTGGCATGGAACGGCGACGACGTCGTTTCCTCCTTCGCTTCGCTGTTCAAGAAAGGCGAGCACGCGAAATACATGGAACTGCCACTGTCCAACTACGCCAACTCCAGCTTCGACGCCGTAATGGGTGGCGATAAAGTCGTTGGTCTGTCGATGTTCTCCGGCTACTCCTACAACGAACGCTCCATGCTGTCGCTGGCTACCGTCGATGCAGACGTTGCCATCGGCACCGAAGTGGACCTGCTGTGGGGCGAAAGCCCACGCACCGGCAAGACCACTGTCGAGCCGCATGCGTCGCAGACCAAGATCCGTGCACGCGTCAGCCCCGTTCCGTACGCAGAAGTTGTGCGCGCGGCATACGTTGAAAGCAGCTGGCGTACCAAAGGCTAAGCCTCGCGCTCAGCCAGGTAATACAAGCAGTAAGGAAAAGCCCGGCAACTGCCGGGCTTTTTCGTTCCAGGACCCTCTTGGAGGACGGGCCACCAAGGGCTCATAGGTCGAGCCCTTGGTGGCCTGTTCCCTAATGAGAGAGCAGTGTCTTTGACGTCCTACATCGATCGGTAGCCCCATGAATATTGCCCAGAAAATCGCGCAAGAACTCTCCGTCAGAATTGAACAGGTCATTGCAGCCGTTACCTTGCTCGACGAAGGTTCAACCGTTCCCTTCATTGCTCGCTACCGTAAGGAAGTGACCGGTGGTCTCGATGACTTGCAGTTACGCGACCTCGAAGTGCGCCTGCGCTACCTGCGCGAACTCGAAGAGCGCCGCGAGGCGATCCTCGCGAGCATCGGCGAACAGCAGAAGCTGACGCCGGAACTCGAATTGCAGATCCGCGCAGCCGATACGAAGACCGAGCTTGAAGACTTGTACCTTCCGTACAAACAGAAGCGCCGCACGAAAGCGATGATTGCCATCGAAGCTGGCCTCGAGCCACTCGCCGACCAGCTCTATGCCGACCCAATGCTCGACCCCGCAATGCTCGCCGTCACCTTCGTCAGCGAAGACAAGGGCGTGCCCGACATCAAGGCGGCGCTCGAAGGCGCGAAGTACATCCTCATGGAAAAGTTCAGCGAAGACGCCGCCCTCGCCGGCAAGCTGCGCGCCTTCCTGTGGGAGCAGGGCGAGTTGCGCAGCAAGGTCATCGAAGACAAGAAAACTGCCGATGCCGAAAAATTCCGTGATTACTTCGACTACGCCGAACTCCTGAATAAGGTTCCCTCGCACCGCGCGCTCGCGGTGTTCCGCGGCCGTAACGAAGGCTTCCTCTCCGTCAACATTGGCGTCAAAGGCGTTGAAGACGGCCAGCCGGATCCCTGCGAAGGCATGATCGCGCAACACGTCGAGATCAAGGACAAGAAGCGTCCCGCCGACGTCTGGCTGCAGGAAGTCGTGCGCTGGACCTGGCGAGTAAAACTGCAGTCGCGCATGGAAACCGACCTGCTCGGCCAGCTGCGCGAGACCAGCGAGGAAGAAGCGATCCGCGTGTTTGCGCATAACATGAAAGCGATCCTGCTCGCCGCACCCGCAGGTCCGAAAGCAATCCTCGGTCTCGACCCGGGCTTGCGCACGGGCGTAAAGGTCGCGATCGTGGATCGCACCGGCAAGTATCTCGAGAACACGACGATCTATCCGCACCAGCCAAAGAACGACTGGGACCGCTCGATCATGGTGCTCGCGCATCTCTGTAAGCAGCACTCGGTGGAATTGATCAGCATCGGCAACGGCACCGCTTCGCGCGAAACCGACAAGCTTGCCGGCGAGCTGATGAAGAAGCATCCCGAACTGAAGATGAAGAAAATGGTCGTCAACGAAGCCGGCGCATCTGTGTATTCCGCGTCCGACATCGCGCGCGAAGAATTCCCCGATCTCGATGTCTCGATACGCGGTGCGGTATCGATCGCCCGCCGCCTGCAGGATCCACTCGCCGAGCTCGTCAAGATCGAACCGAAAGCCATCGGCGTCGGCCAGTACCAGCACGACGTCAGCCAGACGCGTCTCGGCCAGAGCCTCGACGCCGTCGTCGAGGACTGCGTGAACGCCGTCGGCGTCGACGTCAACATGGCCTCCGCCGCACTGCTGCGCCGCGTATCCGGACTTACGCCATCGATCGCAACCAACATCGTCGCGCACCGTAACCAGAACGGCGCCTTCAAGACGCGCAAGGACCTGATGAAGGTTCCACGTCTTGGCGAAAAGTGTTTCGAACAGGCCGCCGGCTTCCTGCGCATCATGAACGGCGACAACCCGCTCGATGCATCCGCCGTGCATCCCGAGTCCTACGAAGTCGTCGAAAGGATCGCCGCCAAGATGAGCAAGAACGTGCACGAGATCATCGGCGACAGCAGCTTCCTGCGCAGCCTCAAACCCGAGCAGTTCACGAACGAAAAGTTCGGCGTGCCGACGGTGAAAGACATCATCGCCGAACTCGAAAAGCCCGGCCGCGATCCACGCCCCGAGTTCAAATCAGCCGACTTCATGGAAGGCGTCGAGGAGGTCAAGGACCTCAGGCCCGGCATGATGCTCGAAGGCAGCGTGACGAACGTGACCAACTTCGGCGCCTTCGTCGACATCGGCGTACACCAGGATGGTCTTGTGCATATCTCGGCGCTGTCGCGCACGTTCGTCAAGGATCCGCATACGGTCGTCAAAACCGGCGACGTCGTGAAGGTGAAGGTCATGGAAGTAGATGTCGCGCGCAAACGTATTGCGCTGACGATGCGCCTCGACGATCCCTTGCCTGGCGCCGATGGCGCACCGGCTGCCGCAGCGCAGCGCAATGATCGCAATCGTCAGGGCGGCGGCGCATCCGCGCCGAAGATGAACAGCTACAGCACGAAGCCGCAACAGCCGGCGGCAGCTGCGAAAACGGGCAGCTTCGGTAACTTGCTGCAGGATGCGTTCAAGAAGAAGTAGACAAGCCCGACGGCTTCCAGCGAAGCCGAAAAAAGTCATCCCCCAGAAAAATGGTCACTAAAACGTGGCCATTTTTTTGCGCCGCGCTGCCGACGACCCCAATGTCGGCGCTGCATTTTTCTTGAACACTGTGTTCCAAATATGAACTCGTCATATTTGGAACGCCTTGCGTCAACGGCCGCTCTGCTGCCCCGTTATAGACTACAAGCGAGTGCAACGACTGGCATCTCGCGGGAAGCATTCCATTCAGCCGACACGCACACCGGAGACGGCATCATGAAGAGCAAATATATCGCAATGGTAATGGCATCAGCCTTGTTCACTGTTGGCCTGACCCCGCTGGGCTCAGCCCAGGAGGCCTTTGGCGCTGCGCAGGCTGGTATCGAAGTAATTACCGTTGTCGGCAAGCGTCCGACACAGGAAGGTATCGAAGTAATCACCGTCGTTGGCAAGCGCGCAGCACCGACAGTGGCGAGCACTTGCGTGAACGAAGTCATGGCGGACAGAGCAAGAAGCAAGCTGGCGGGAGCCGAGTTCGTCGCCGCGCAAGCGCTGGCGTCTCATCGCGCTAACAGGCAGAGTGTGCGGCTTGCCATCAGGAGCTGCATCGACGCGGCGCAAATGCCGGCAGCCCAGTCCTGAATCGGGTAGCCACCGCAAACACCAGTCCAAAAAAAAAGGGAGCCATTGTGGCCCCCTTTTTTCATTGTAGCTCCCGTGGAGCTATCTGGCGTTCGCTCAACATTCAATGTCGATTGCCGACTTACTCGCTGTCGGGACAGGGGTCCGTTTACTTGCTGACCTCGATGTTGGTCCCGCCACCCGGGCCTGGCGCAGGGTTGGCGTTCTCCACCACCAGCTTGACCCATAGCGCATCGTCGCCGCGATAGTACGACGTAGCGTTCGCTGCGCGCAGTGCATCCAGGCTAGCGAGTTCCGCGCCCGCTTTTGCAGTGGTGAATCCCGGCAGCTCGAAGATCACCGAGGAGCCCTGTTCCATCTCGCGCAGGCTCAGTGCCAGCGCCGGATTATCGGTAACGACCTTGAGATCGACGCCGCTACGGATCGTCAGCTCGCCGCCTTCACTGCCAAAGCCGCGGCCACCACCGATAGTCATCTCGCGGCCATTACGGCTGAGCGTGATGGCGGGGCTTTCCGGCGGAGGCGCACTGCCGGCGCCAGCGGGAGGACCACCAAAGCCGCCGCCACCGCCGGGTTTGCGTACGCCGACGCGTCCGAACTCGCCGTCGCAGATCGCCGCGTTCCACTCGGGTTTGATCTCGCAGGCTTCAGTGTCGGACGCGATGCCATTGTCGATCACCACGTACGAGCCGGGTTTGCCGCCGAGCGAACCGTCCTTGTCATGAATCACGGCGCCCTTGTAGTTGATGGAGCTGCCGAAGTCCTGTGCCCAGCGGCGCTCGAGCGCGGGGAAATATACCGGCTTCGCATGTTCGAACTTCAGTCCTTCCACCGAGTTGCCGGTGCTGATGCCAAAGCTGGTGTATAGCAGATAGGAGATTGCACCGGCCTTGCGGGTGGCATTGTCTTCGTAATTGCGGAAGGTGGTATTGACGATGTCATGGCGGAAATCGTAGTACTCGTAGCCGCGGATCGGGAAATCAGCATGCCCGTTCGGCAGCGGCAGGCTGCGACCGTAAGCAATCTCGGCCTCCGTTTGGGGATTGCCGATATTTCCGGTTTCGCCCACGAACAGCGAGTCGACGACCTGCGACGCAAAGCTGACACCACCACCAAGATCGCCCGCCGCATGCGTGTAACCGATACCGTTGTCGGCCAGCTTGATGTTCCTGAACACATGCAGCGCACCCCGGCCCCAGATGCCGCCATTGCGGTTTTTGTAACCCGTGTAATCTTCAATGACTGTTTCGATGCGCTGGCTCTCCGGATCAGTCGGATCAACGCGCGCAGTGTGGTAGTTACTGCCGACTACGGCGAAGCGGTTATCGGGGCGCGGACCACGATCGAACATCATGCCGTCGAAGTTCGAGTGCGCGACGTTGCCCTTGAAGGTCCCCAGTGGACTGCGCCGCGGGAAGGTGTTCAGGCCGGCTTCGGTGTCGTCGAACTGGCCAATGCCGTTCACCGGCAATGCGACCCAGAAACCGATCTGCCCGGAACCGGCGGCCACGTTGTCGATGAAATGATTATTGGGATTGGTGATCCAGAAGGTCGACACCGTGTTGTCCGAAGGCAGCAGCACGTCCTTCGAGTCCTGGCCTTCCGGACGCGAGCCTTCGACGATGAGATTCGTCGGTATGCAGTCCAGCGTTGGATGGCACTTCGTCAGCATCCCGAGGTTATGCACGAAGGCATTGCCGGTCTCGACGCCGTCCTCGAGGAAGAAGCAGTGCCCGACGGTATTGAAGGTCACGTTGTTCTCGACCCGCACGTTGTTGGTTCCATGCACCGTTACGCAACGGCTGTAGGTGTCGTGAATCGCGGAGTTGCGGATGAACTGTCCCTGCCCATCGCCGGCGAGATGCCAGTGAAGGGGATAGCGCGCGAGCTGCAGGTGCTGCCCCATGCGATTGAACTCGACGCCGGAGATAAACATCTTGCTGCCGGCCATCGCCATTACATGTCCGCCCTGGTAAGTGCTCTGCGCATCTTCCGACGCCTGGATGCGGATGTTGCGCGTCAGCATGCCCACTTCGCCGCGCTCGTCGACGTCGAAGGTCACTTCGCCGAAGTGCATGTACTGGAGCGCGCGGTCGAGCGTGATCGCATTGCCCTCGATCGCGGCGATCGTGCGGCGCTCGGCCTGCTTGAAGTCGTAATCGGTCGACGCGAGCGCGATCTCATCGCCTACGCGCCAGCCACTGGCGTCCAGCACGTCGATCGTCGTGCTGCCGGCCGCGGCAGTGTTGGCCAACTTCGTCCAGGTGTGTACGCGATCACCGTGCAGGCTCAGCGTTCCGCCCATCAGCATGATGCCGCGATCGCCCATGCCGTTCGCGTTCTCGCCCGGCACATTGTCGACCAGCGTGATCGTCGCGTTGCGCGCATGCGGCGCCGCCTCGCTGCCCGCGCTCAGTTCGCCGTGCAGCATGATCCATTCGGTGGAGAGCTCAATGTCCTTGTCGCTGGCAAAGCTGAGCTTGCCGTTGATCGTCAAGCTGCCCAGCACTGGCGGACTCACGTCGAGCACCACCTCCTTGCCGCTATCGATCGTCACCGCTTCGCCTTCAAGCGGCACGCGGCCACTGGGCCAGGTGGCCGGATCGGACCAAAGTGCTTCCTGCGCCTGCGCGCTGGTGTAGCCACCCAGCAGCAAACACGCCGGCAAGGCTAATGCGAGAAAAGGCATGCGAGATTTTATTGTCATGATTGTCGACCCCCCTGTTCTCGAGCGGTACTCGAGTGTAAAGAATAAAGAAGCTCCCTGATGACGAGCCTGGGGGATATTAAGCGGGAGAAAGGTGGAAAAAAAGGGGAAACAATATTGTCGACAATTTGCAGGGCTGATTGTTTATAGCGGTATCTAGCCAGCTATCCATGGCATGGATAGGAGGGGGAAAGGTCAGTTCGAAGGTGCTTTCAGGAGCCCGCCCACTCCTTCCAAAGGCGGCATATCAGCTCTCACTGACTGGGTAAATGCGCCTGATTGACTGGGCAGAATTTCGACGGGGTTGGAAAGGTGGGATTGAATTACCATCGCTTGCGAAAGTGCTGCAGAAGACAGTAATGCGGAAGCAAAGATAAAGATCTGTTTCATTGTCGTAGTCCATCACCCTCAGGGATAAAAGGATCAAAGGGGTCAGATCAAGTTACTCTGACCCCTTTGATCAAGTTACTTTGCCCCCTTTGATCTCTTTCATCTCGATATGCGACGGCGCACTCATTAGCGCTTATCCAGACCCTGTAAGCTAATCGGCTGGCCCTTGCGAAACCCTGCTGTTCAGGCTTGGCGTTTTGTTCGGCGGGAAGTGCAGCAAACACTGGCTGCAATTGATTTATCAGTCGCTGGAGATCGCTACTCTTGGATTCACTGACAGGCTTGATGACCAGAATTGGCTTCCACGAAACTCTCAAACACACTGAGAGGAGACCGGAACATGTTGTTTTGGCCGTCGAAATTTCGCGATTTGGACACCTGAACAGCGGCATGGGCTGTGAGCTTGGCGACAGGGTTATTGTAAACATTGCTAAACGCCTCACCAAAATCTTTCCGAATGTCGCCGCCATCGGAAGAACAAATGGTGACCACTTTGTCCTTTTTTTCGAGAATCTCGCCAATGTTGAAGATGAGGTTGCGCGGCTACGAGACTTTACTCAAAGGCCGATTCTAATTAACGGAGAGGTGATTGTACTTGGTGTCAGATTGGGAGTGTCGCGTGGGACTGACATCAAGGTTGGCAATTCGGCAAGCGGCATGCTGCATGCCGCCGAGACCGCATTGCATCGCTGCAAGAAAGACAATCTCAAGATTTGTTATTTTAGCGAAAAGTATGAATCAGACGCTGCGCGTGAACATCGTCTCGAGAATGACCTCAGAATTGCACTGTCAACGAATGCTGCAGAATTGCACCGAGCTATCAGTAATAAGGAATTTGAATTAGTTTACCAGCCCATTATCAATGTCTGGCATGGCGGCGTGAGTGGTTTTGAAGCTCTCCTCCGATGGAATCATCCCTCACATGGAGAGGTATCGCCGGCGGTTTTTATACCAATCGCCGAAGACATCTCGATAATGGATGTTCTGGGAAGCTGGGTCATTCGAAAAGCTTGTCTGGATGCAGTTGGCTGGCCAGCAAAGTCCGATGGCAGCTTCCCGGCGGTTAGTATCAACGTAAGCCCGACTCAGTTCATTGAACCTGCCATTCTAATTGGGGCGGTACGTACCGCCATAAAGGAATCAGCGATTGAGCCATCGAGAATCCATCTGGAAATTACAGAATCTGCAGCGTTCTCGGAAAGTATGAAGGAGGCTCTTAATGCTCTGCGCAGTCTGGGCTGTATGATTGCGCTGGATGACTTTGGTACAGGTTACTCATCGCTTACCCAGCTGCACACGCTCCCGCTGGACTACGTAAAAATCGATGGTTCGTTTATCAAGATGCTTTGTTCAAGTAATCCAGCAGAGCATAAACGTTGTGAAATGATGACCAAAGGTATCCTGGCGCTTTGCGACATTCTTTCATTGATTACTGTTGTTGAGGGGGTTGAGACAAAGCCTCAGGCAGACCTGCTTAAACAGTTGGGCGCCAATCTGATCCAGGGTTATTTTTACTCAAAACCGCTGAAAAAAGTGGCCGTGGCCGATTACATTCAACAGCACAATTGAGGGTTCATCCAGATGGAAAACTTGTACCACCTTGCCTATATAAGTAAGAGCGCTTTCGTAGGCAAATTGCAGGATCAAAAAGAAAACGTACAGTCAATTCTTGATGTTGCGCAAAGAAACAATATGAATGCAGGTGTCACCGGTGCTCTGCTTTGG
>JBEGWB010000017.1:0-14846 GCA_041178065.1 Pseudomonadota bacterium
TTCGAAGAGCGCTCGAAGGAACAGCCGACCGAAAGCACCAACGCCTACATCGAGCGCATCAATCACCAGGTCAAGGGTATCGAGGAAATCGAAGGCTCCTATCTGTTCACGATCGAGCGCAGCGTCAAGGCTTTCCGCCTCAATGATTTCCTGCATCACCTGATCCAGCCCGAACACCGCAAGCTGTTCCTAAGCGATCCGGAAACCGCGTTCACGAAGTTCAACCTGACCGAAGAAGAGAAGGATCTCGTCCGCCGCCGTGACTGGCGCGGCATGATCCACTACGGTGTGATCTTCTTCATGCTGGAAAAACTCGGCGCCGTCGTCGGCACCACCAACCTGCATATCTATGCCGCCATGAAGGGCATGTCGCTGGAAGACTTCCAGAAGACCCGCAACCAGCAGGTGCTGTACTCGGTCGCAGGCAAAGACGCCGGCAAAACCGACTGGGACAAAGCCCAGCAGAAGTGAGCAATGAGTAAACTCGTCGCGCTCGTTGCACTGCTCGCGGTGATCAGCGCTCCCTTCGCAGGAGCGCATCACAGCTATGCGGACTACGAGCGTGACGAACGCTACGTCTTCAGCGGCACGCTGACTGACGTGCAGTGGGGAAACCCGCATATCCTCCTATTCATTTCCGACGGCGCGCGCACGATGCGCGTCGAGTGGATCACCACCGCCGGTGCCGATCGCACCGGTGTCATCCGCGAGCAGCTCGCGCCGGGCTCGCGCATCCGTGTTACCGGCAGTCGCCATCGCAACCATGATGTTGCGATCATGACGCTGGTCAAGGAACTCGAACTGCCCGCGCAGGACTGGCGCTGGGCGCCACCGTCAACGAGGTCAGGCCCGTGAATCTGTTTTTCCTGCTGGTAGGACTCTGGCTGTTCATTGGCGCGCATGCGGAACACCTTGCGTTTCCGCGCTGGCGTGCGCGCTTCATCGCCACTCGCGGCGAAAAAGCCTGGAAGCTGTTCGTCAGCGTACGCTCCCTCATTGGGCTGGTGTTGATCGTGTATGGCTTCGGGCAGAGTCGCGTCGATCCGGTGCTGCTGTGGGATCCGCCGCTGTGGACACGGCATGTCGCGCTGGTGCTGACGCTGATCGCCTTCGTGCTATTTGCCGCGTCGAAGGGCCCGCCGAACCTTATCAAGCATAAGATCGGCCATCCAATGTACGCCGGCGTGAAGGTCTGGGCGCTGGCGCACCTGCTGGCCAATGGTCGCCTCGGGGATGTGATCCTGTTCGGAACGCTGTTGATCTGGGCTGTGGCAGGGTTTGCAATTTCGCGCCGGCGCGATCGGCGCGCGGGCGTGACTTACCCGGCAGGCCTGGCGCGCAACACGCTCGTCGCAGTAGTGCTCGGTTGCGCCATGTGGGCACTATTCGCGTTCTGGCTGCACCGCGTGTTGATCGGCGTACCTGCGATTTAAGCGGCAAGGATGGGCTGGAAAGCCCGCGGCGGAGTGCCTTACAATGCGGCCGCGCGAGCAGTCGGAGTGTAGCTCAGCTTGGTAGAGCACTGCCTTCGGGAGGCAGGGGCCGGAGGTTCAAATCCTCTCACTCCGACCATTTGAAATTTGCTGGTTGCAATTGCCGATTTCACTCTGCAGTCGCGCTCAGCCCAGCTTCCAGTCCCCCCGCATTAAGTCCCGTCCGTCAGTTTTTTCAAGCCACGTCGCAGCAGCGGCGCAACCTCGTCCGGCAGCAGCGGCCTGGCGTAGTGGTAGCCCTGGACTTCGCGGTAGCCCATGTGCGCAACAGCGCCAGTTGCTCCGTTGTTTCCACGCCCTCGGCGATCACGGCCAGGTGCAACTCGCGCGGGACCACCCGGTCCTCGCCCCCGGCGCGGGATACGCTTACCATCTGTCCCCTGTTTCCATTCCGGAGTTCAACGATGAAGCTGCATCCATTGCGCGCCGCACTGTGCGGCGCATTACTATCGGTCGCGCTGCCCGCAGCTGCGCATCACGGCACCGCCGTATCCTATGAACAGGGCAACTGGATCACTGTTAAAGGCACGGTGACGGAATTCCGCTGGCGCAATCCGCATTCGGCGCTGTTCCTCGACATCACTGACGAAAAGGGTGCAGAGATCAACTATGCGATCGAGTTACCGAGCCCTGTGCTGATGTCGCGTTCAAATGGCTGGACCCGCGCGACCTTCAAAACCGGTGACACCGTGGAATTCAGGGTGCATCCCTCACGCACCGGCGCGCCGGTCGGTGAATGCCTGACGGACTGCCTCGTGTACGTCAATGGCGAGCTGCTGCCTTCGCGCCTGCCGAACGGCGAGACGCGGCAGGAAACGCCGGCCGCAGCCACAGCACCTGCCGCGCACTGAAGCGAAACGCGCGCCACCCACTCCATACAGCGAATAAAACGCCCGCGGCCAGCACAGCACCGGCGGTGACAAGAGAGAGGACTTCACATGAATCGTTTTTTGAAACTTGGCGTGTTGCTGTCGGCGCTCGCAACACTCCATGCGCCGTTCACGCAGGCGCAATCCGAATTGACCGGCGTGTGGTTGCGCGGGTCCGGCTCCAACAGCTACCCAATGTCGCAGTGGAGTCCGGAACAATTACCCTTCACCGCTGCCGGCCGCGCGGCCTTCGATGCGAACAAACCCGGCAAAGGACCGCGCCAGCAAATGCCGGCTTTTGGCAACGATCCGCTCGGCCAGGCCAATCCGCCGGGCCTGTACCGGACGCTGGTTTACGGCCGTCCGATCGAACTCGTGCAATTGCCTGATCGCGTGATCCAGCTGTTCGAGTGGGGCAAACACTGGCGCACGATCTGGACCGACGGCCGTCCCGTGCCCGATGCGCTGGTCGCGGGTCCCTTCTGGTACGGTTACTCCGTTGGCGAATGGCAGGGCGACACGCTCGTCGTCAAAACCGTCGGCCTTGATGGCCGCGCCTGGCTCGATGAATGGGGCACCCCGTTCACGGACTTCACCGAAGTCGAGGAACGCTGGCATCGCGCCGACGCGCAGACGCTCGAGCTGACGCTCACGGTGACCGATGCCGAGCTGTACACGCAGCCCTGGACCAGCGACACCAAAACCTATTCCTTCCAGACGGCGGACTCCCTGAACGGCGAACTGATGGAACAGATCTTCGCGCCGATCGACGAGATCCAGTTCAACCAGGACATCCGCGATCGCGCCGCGTCTGGGCCGGACGCAGCACAATAAGGTCACGATCCGGAGCATACGGCCCCCGTCTTCGCGGGGGCCGGCTCCGACAGCAAGGCTGACGCAGCAGCATCCCCGTGGTTTAATTCCGCCCCTCAGGCGCCGCCAGAGCGTCGATACTGGGACTGCACATCAATGAAAGCCGCGTTCAGCCACTCTCTCGACAAGGTCCTCGGCCACTTCCTCGGCCACGTCGTCAAACACAGCGCCATCGCCTGTTGCTTCGTAGCCTTTGCCGGCACGGCGGCGCATGCGCAGGACGCGGCATTTGCGCCGGAAGCCCTCGTACAGCCGCCGACGACCGGCTGGCCGACGAATGGCGGCGATCTCTACAACCGGCGCTACTCGCCGCTGACGCAGATCACGAAGGACAACGTGGCGAATCTCAAGGGCGTATGGCGCACGCACCTGAAGGGCTCCGGCATGGGCCCGCGCCATTCCGGTGAAGCGCAGCCGCTGGTCCACAACGGACTGGCGTACATCGTCACTGGCGACAACGACGTATTCGCGCTCGACATCGCCACTGGCGCGATCGTGTGGGAGTACCGGGCGAACCTGAACTTCCTCATCAGCACCGTGTGCTGCGGCTGGACCAGTCGTGGTGTTGGTCTCGGTGATGGTCGTGTGTATGTCGGGCAGCTCGACGGCAAGATCAAGGCGCTCGATGCGAGCAATGGCTCGGTTATCTGGGAAGTGCAGGCGGAGCGTTGGGAAGATGGCTACACGATCACCGGCGCGCCGCTGTACTACGACGGCCTCGTCATTACCGGTTTCGCCGGCGGCGAGCGCGGCATTCGCGGGCGCGTCAAAGCCTACAATGCGGCGACCGGCGAAGAAGTGTGGACCTTCAACACCGTGCCCGGTCCGGGCGAGTTCGGCCATGATACCTGGCCGCAGGACAACACGGTGTGGATGGATGGCGGTGCCTCGGTGTGGCAAACGCCCGCGGTCGATCCGGAACTTGGCCTGCTGTATTTCTCGACCGGCAATGCCGGCCCCGACTTCAACGGCCGCGTGCGCGCAGGCGACAACCTGTTCGCCGCGTCGATCCTCGCACTCGACATTTACACCGGCGCCTATCGCTGGCACTTCCAGGAAGTGCATCACGACATCTGGGACTACGACGCGCCAAATCCGGTGATCCTGTTCGACATCGAATACCAGGGCGCACAGCGCAAGGCGCTGTCGCAGGCTGGCAAGACCGGCTGGCTGTACATCCTCGATCGCGTCACCGGCGAGCCGCTGATCGGCATCAACGAAACACCGGTGCCGCAGGAGCCTTTGCAGCACACGTCCGCAACGCAGCCGATTCCTGTCGGCGACGCGTTCGTGCCGCAGGAGCTGCGCATTGCGCCCGAGGGTTATACGCTGAAGAACGGCGGCGAGATCTTCACGCCCTTCTGGCTCGATCCCACAGTGCTCGCCCCCGGTGTCGCCGGCGGCGCCAACTGGCCGCCGAGCGCGCATGATCCCACTAGCGGACTGACCTTCATCTGCGGCGCCGACAAGCCGTTTATCTTCCAGGCCGTCGACATCGGCACCGAGCGCCCCGAACCTGGCAGCTCTTACACCGGCGGCGCCTTCCTCGGCGAGCCTTTGCCGAATCTTGGCGTCATCACCGCGATGGACATGCGCACGAACAAAAAAGTGTGGCAGTACCTGTGGCCCGAACCCTGCTTCAGCGGCATGACGGTGACCGGCAGCGGCCTGCTGTTCGTCGGGCGCAACGATGGCCGGCTCACTGCGCTCGACAGCGCCAGCGGCCTGCAGTTGTGGGAGTTCCAGACGGGCGCTGGCATGAATGCGCCGGTCAGCATCTTCGAAGTGGACGGCAAGCAATACGTCATCGCCTACTCCGCCGGCAACACGCTCGCGCCTTCGCCGCATGGCGACAGCGTGTGGCTGTTCGCGCTGGACGGAGCCATGGAACAGGCCGAGCCGGCAGCAATGAATGCCGTATCGAGCGCCGGTGCTGACGATGCCATCGACGTGGCTGATGGCGAACCCGATCTCGCCGCCGGCGCGGCGGTCTTCCGCTCGGCCTGCGTAGCGTGCCACGGCGACGATGGCGCCGGCGGTCATGGCGGCGGCATCGACTTGCGCAAGTCCAGCGACTTCACGATGGTCGTCAACGTCATTTCACAGGGCCGCAACAATATGCCGGCGCTCGGCACGATATTCACGCCGGAGCAATTACGCGACGTCGCCGGCTACGTGGCACGCAGCATTGCGGGCGCGCAGTCGGAACCACAGCCCGCGCAGTAAGCCAATTCCGGCTTCGCGGTACCAGAGGTTTTCAGAGGTAAGAATGGCAGCAACAGTAGTACTCGAAGCCGGGCGGGAAAAATCCCTGCTGCGCAGACATCCCTGGATTTTCAACAGCGCGGTAAAGAAGAACACCGGCAAGCTGCACAGCGGCGACACCGTCGAGGTCCATGCCGCCGATGGTCGCTGGATCGCGCGCGGCGCGTGGTCACCCTCCTCCGCCATCCGGGTGCGCGCCTGGACCTTCGACAAGGACGAAGTCATCGACAACGCATTCTTCCTGCGCCGCATAGAAAGCGCGGTGCAGGCGCGCATGCTGATCCCGGCGCTGAGCAATGCCTACCGTGTCGTCGCCGCCGAGTCGGACGGCCTGCCGGGCATCACCATCGATCGCTACGACAACGTGCTGGTGTGCCAGCTGCTGAGCGCCGGCGCCGAGAAACACCGCGACAAGATCGTCTGGGCGCTGCGCAAGCTGTTTCCGGACTGCGCGATACTCGAGCGCTCGGACGTGCAGATCCGCGAAAAGGAGGGCCTGCCGCTGCTGACGCAGGTATTGCACGGCGAGATCCCGGCGGCGGTCGAGATCCACGAAGGCGAGCATCGCTTCAACGTCGATCTCATGCACGGACATAAGACCGGCTTTTACCTTGACCAGCGCCGCAATCGCGGACTGATCGCCGCATACGCAAAGGGTCGCAGCGTGCTGAACTGTTTCAGCTACACCGGCAGCATGGCTGTACATTGCCTCAAGGCAGGCGCAACGCATGTCACCAACATCGACAGTTCCGACGCGATGCTGACGAAGGCCGCCCGGCACATCGAGTTGAACGATCTTGAATCCAGCCGCGCCACGCATATTGCTGCAGATGTATTTGCGGAACTGCGCAAGTATCGCGCGGAGGGCAAACGCTTCGACCTGATCGTGCTCGATCCGCCGAAGTTCGTCGAAAGCAAACAACATTTGCCGCAGGCCTGCCGTGGCTACAAGGACATCAACCTGCTTGCGCTGCAGTTGCTCAATCCAAACGGCATACTGGCGACATTCAGCTGCTCGGGCCTGATGCCGGAGGACCTGTTTCACAAGGTCGTCGCCGACGCCGCTCTCGATGCCGGCCGCAGCGTTCAATACCTCGAGAAGCTGAGCCAGGACAGCGACCATCCGGTGCTGTCGACCTATCCGGAAGGCTATTACCTCAAAGGCCTGATTTGCCGGGCGGAGTAGCCCGCGCCTGTCGGTGACAAGCTCTTCCAGCGAGAATACTCTGGCCTCCGGGCCCTAACATACGCGGCGAACATGCGTCCAGAATCCATCGAAAACCAACCGCGCGAAATCGAGCGGCAGCTGCAGGAGCGCGTCAAGGAACTCGCCTTGCTGCACGTGGCTACGCGTGTGCTGCAAAGCAAGCGTCTACCGCTGCAGGTCGTGCTGACTGAACTTGCCGCGCAGTTGCCCTCGGCCTGGCAATATCCCGATATCTGCCAGGCGCGCATCAGCTACGGCGATATCGAAGCCTGTACGCCGTTCTGGTGCGACATGCCGTGGAAAATGTCGACGGGCTTCACCACAGGCGATGGACGCAGCGGACTCATCGAAGTGGTCTATCTGCAGCAAACCCCGCTCGCCGCGGAAGGGCCCTTCCTTGCGGAAGAACGCAATGTCATCGATTCGGTGGCGGAACTGCTGGCGGCGTATCTGCATCACGTCGGCGAGACGCTCGACGCAACGCAAGTCGATAAGTTTCAACCGCTGGACATGGCGCTGCTCGGCGAACTGCCCGATGCGATTGCGCAGGATCAATTGGTCCTGCACTATCAGCCCAAGGTCGACCTGCGCAGTGGCTGCACCGTGGGGGTCGAGGCACTCGTGCGCTGGCAGCATCCCGTGCACGGCCTGATATACCCTGATCGCTTCATACTGCTGGCCGAAAGTTCGCAACTCATCAACTCGCTGACGCACTGGGTGCTGCAACGTTCGCTGCAGCACTGGCAGGGCTGGGCGCAGGCCGGCCTGCAACTCGGACTGTCGGTGAACCTGTCGGCGCGCAACCTGCTCGACCGTACGCTGGGCCCGAAAATACTCGACCTCGCGAAAGCGGCAGCCTTGCCACTGAGCCTCCTGACGCTGGAAATCACCGAAAGCACTATCATGGCAGAACCGGCGCGCGCGAAACGTATCATGAGCGAATTGCATGAGCGCGGCGTGCAATTCACGATGGAAGACTTTGGCACCGGCCAGGCCTCGCCGGCTTACCTGCGAGATCTGCCGATCAGCAAGATGAAGATCGACAAGTCATTTATCCTCGACTTCAACGACGGCAACGCGGCGATCGTGCGCTCGGCGATCGAACTCGGGCACAGCCTCGGTATGCAGATCACTGCCGAGGGCGTCGAAAAAGCAGCAACATGCACGGCACTGCAGAAGCTAGGCTGCGACCTTGGGCAGGGCTATCTGTTTGCGAAGCCATTACCGGAAACGAAACTGCTGGCATGGCTCAGGAAATCGCGCTGGGGCACCCGCAAGTCCGATGAGAGCTCAACCTGACAGCGCCGACAATTCCACGCTATTGCGCTTCATTCCCGCCGCACCGGAAAAATACAGGGCTTTACCAGGCCCTTGTGTGCTACAGTCGGCGCGTCGATAGGACATCGCCCCCGATATCTCCTCGACAGTGCATCTCTTTAGTGGGCAGGACGTCAAAGCATTACGTTCAATGCCCCCACTCATGTCAGCCGCCGCCTGCGCCGCAGCTTTCCATCAGTAAGCTATCGAACCTGCACACTGTGTTGGCCATCGTGTTGCGCGCTTGACGCGTCTTTTCACGGTCACGATCGAGTAGCAACAACCTTTTGGTGACAACACAAATACTGGTAACGCCGTCGCGATATCCCTCGGGTATCGAGCACGCTTGTGTTGCCGCTTGTTAACGCACTGCAGTGCAAACTTGGCTAGTTTGCTGAAAGCACAAGCTGTGCAAATCATAAAGGAAATACAGGAAACATGAGTTTCAACGACCTCGGCTTGAAAGAGAGCCTTCTGAAAGCAGTAGAAGAATCCGGCTATACCACGCCTACCCCGATCCAGATCAAAGCAGTTCCCGCCATTCTGACCGGCAAGGACGTCATGGCTGCCGCGCAAACCGGCACAGGCAAGACCGCCGGCTTTACGCTGCCGCTGCTACAACTTCTCGGCGGCAAGGAACCCGTTGCCGGCAACCACGTGCGCGCCTTGATCATGACGCCGACACGCGAGCTCGCCGCCCAGATCCAGGAAAGCATCGAGACCTACGGCAAGCATGAAAAACTGCGCTCTGTCGTCGTGTTCGGTGGCGTCAACATCAACCCGCAGATGCTTGCCTTGCGCAAGGGCTGCGACATTCTCGTTGCAACCCCCGGCCGTCTGCTCGACCTGCATCAGCAGAACGCCGTGAAGTTCGGCGCCATCGAAGTGCTGGTGCTCGACGAGGCCGACCGCATGCTCGACATGGGCTTCATCCGCGATATCCGCAAGGTGCTCGCACTGCTGCCCAAGAAGCGCCAGAACCTGATGTTCTCGGCTACCTTCTCCGACGAGATCCGCGAACTGGCGAAGACCATCTGCAACCAGCCGCTCGAGATCGACGTTGCCCCGCGCAACTCGACCGTGGAACTGATCACGCAGCGCATGTACCAGGCCAACAAGGACCTGAAACTGCCGCTGCTCGCAAAGCTCCTGCTCGACACACCGGACCAGGTGCTGGTGTTCAGCCGCACCAAGCACGGCGCGAACAACCTCGTGAAGAAACTCGCGCAGTATGGTGTCAACGGCGCCGCGATCCACGGCAACAAGAGCCAGTCGCAACGCACGAAAGCCCTCGCCGATTTCAAAGGCGGCAAGGTGCAGGTACTGGTTGCCACCGACATCGCCGCGCGCGGTCTCGACATCGAGCAGCTGGCGATGGTCGTCAACTATGAATTGCCGCAGGTGCCTGAAGATTACGTACATCGTATCGGCCGCACCGGGCGCGCCGGCGCTACCGGTATTGCGATCTCGCTGGTTGCCGATGACGAAACCGGTCAGCTGCGTGCGATTGAACGCCTGATCAAACGCAAGATCGAGCGTCTCGAAATCGACCGCGCCACCTTGCCCGAGCGCAAGGAAGGTTCCGTTGCAATCGACGACGATGCACGTGGCGAACGCCAGCCACGCGGTGCACGCTCGTCGAATCGTCCAGCGGGACAACCACGCGGCCAGAGACAGGGCGGCAGGGGCGACAGCCAGCCGCGCGCAGCGCGCCCGGCGGGTCAGGGTCAGGGGCAGCGCAGGACGAGTACCAGCGCCAGCAGCAGCGCCCTTGACTCGTCGCCATCCGCACAGGCGACGAGACAGGGGCAGCAACGTGAAGGCCAGGCAGGCGCTGGCCAGTCGCGCCAGGGTCAGGGACGTTCGGGCCAGCCACGCCAGGGCCAGGCACGTCAGGGTCAGTCACGCGATGGCCAGTCGCGTGATGGTCAGTCGCGCCAGGGCGCGCCACGTCAGGGCCAGGGCCGCAATGGCGCGCCACGTTCCGGACAGGGCGGCCAGCAACGCCGGCCAAACAATGCCCCGCGTCCAGCACAGCCGAATGCGAACGACGACAACCGGGGCAATACCGAGGCCTACGCCACGCACAATGCGCCGTCTGCCAACAGCTTCTGGCGCAAGTTGCGCGATTCAATTCCGGGACTCGGGTCCTGAAACGAAAAAAGCCTCAATTTATTGAGGCTTTTTTTGCTTCGATATTTGACGGCGGCGGCGTTGTCACAACGCGGCACAAACCCAATCAGACTGGAACGATGTTCTCGGCCTGCGGGCCTTTCTGGCCCTGCGTCACGGTGAACTGAACTTTCTGCCCTTCTTTCAGAGTACGGAAGCCTTCCCCCTTGATGGCCTTGAAGTGCGCGAACACGTCAGGACCAGACTCACGCGTGATGAAACCGAAGCCTTTGGCTTCGTCAAACCATTTTACGGTGCCGGTAACTGTAGACATGGAACTATTCCCTTTAACAAATTTGTAAAAATACTCACTTGCGTGAGCGGTTTCGTCGGCGCGCTACGCAGCGGACTGCGCAGAGGGCCAAGCTCAAAGCACGATGACTTATGGGGATCGGAACGAAGGATCTGAAAGAAAGGATGTTCGAAGCGGTGCGCATAAAGTATCAGGACGTTCTTTGAAGCTCGATTGGATTCTACTGGTCGGGTTTTCAAAGGCAATGATGGCACCCGGGGAAAAACATGGATGCTGCGCGAAAAAAAACCCGAGAACTTTGGATACTCTCGGGCTTCATTGCCCAGGACCGCTGCAGTTGGCCACGCCAGGCAAGTAGCACAGGGTGGGCCTGTTTGTTGCAGGCACTCCGCTCTGGAATGCTGAGTGTCTTAACGGCGGCTCAATCCGGTATCGGAAGCCCCACCCAGGAATACAGCGAAGCCAGCAGCGCGCGCACAGTGTCCGGACGGTCCTCGCCGGCCAGCTCATTGTTTGGGGTATACCCCTTCAGATGCAGGCTGTAGCAGAGATTGCGGTAGGACGCGCGCCACGATTTCAGCAGCTCGAGCGGCAACGCGGCGCTTTGGCCGAGGATGTTCGGAACGAACTCATCGCGGCGGTACAGCACTTCGAAACTCGACAGGCGCCATTGGCCCTCGCGCCGGGTCACGCGGTAATACATTACGGCATGCGCGGACAAGGTGAAGTCCTTGCCTTCCAGCACCGTCGGAATGTCGATGATGCCGGACACCGTCGCCAGCGCGCGGTCGCCGTTCAGCGTCACGGCCACCGGGCCGAGGCGATGCGTGGCCAGCATGCCACGCGCGGCCATGTCCTTCGAGCCCGTGACAAAGTCGTGGCCTTTGCCCCGAAACCAGCTGATGTTGACCTCGGCGTCGGCATGGAAGCAGTCGCGCATGCGGTTCCAGAAACCAAAGTCACGGCTTTCGCGCTCGCGCACGACGAGCTGGGTGATTGCAACGATATCGTTCGTATGGGTCATGGCTTATGTGGGCTCGAAAGGCAGGCGGTAAACGCGCTTGCCGTTAAGGTTGAAGTAGGCGTTGGCAACAGCGGCGCCGATCAGCGGTGTCGCCGGTTCGCCGACTCCGTTTGGCGACTCGGTCGACCGTATGATGACGACATCGAAAAGCCGCGCGGATTGTAGTGTAAGCCCGCGCCGGCTGACTACGAGCATTTCCCAAAGCCAGGCCCCCCGCCTAGAATGCGCGGGCCTTCGTCAATGCCTGGACTTTCAATGCCCGCCATCCTGCTACAGCTGCTGCCCGTGTTCGCGTATTTTGGACTCGGCATGCTCATCAAACGTGCCGGCATCGCCGAGCGCGCGCACGGCGATTTCCTGCTGCGCTTCGTGTTCTTCGTCACGCTGCCGATGCTAATCCTGAACTCGGTGCCGAACCTCGTGTTCAGCGCCGACAAGGCCCTGCTGCCGCTGATCAACATTTCCGTCAACGCGGTGTGCATGGGCCTGGCGTGGACGGCAATCCGCGTGCGCAAGCTGGATCGCAAAACTGCAGGCACGCTGCTCGTCAACACGGGCATTCTCAATAACAGCTTCATGTTCCCCTTCATCCTTGCCGTGTACGGCCAGGAAGGTTTCGCCGACGCGATCCTGTTCGACTTCGGCAACGCGATGATGATGGCGACCTTCGTGTACGCACAGGCCTTCAAGTATGGCGGCGAACCCGGCGGCGGCTGGACGATGCTGATTCGCATCCTGAAGTCGCCGCTGGTGTGGTCACTGTTCATCGCGATCGCGCTGGCAGTGACTGATACGGCCCTCCCAACACCTCTGCTGGCGATCATTGCGCCGCTCGCGCAGATGACTGCGCCGCTGATCCTGATCGCGCTGGGTATATTCTTCTCGCTGAAGATTGCCAACTTGCCGCTCGCGCTCCTGATCGCCGGCATCCGGCTCGGCGGCGGACTTGTTGCGGGACTGGCCCTTGCAACGCTGCTCGGCCTCGAGGGTACGACCTACGCCGTGGTCGTGCTGTGCTGCGCTGCGCCGATCGGTTTTAACGCACTTACCTATACCTCGCTTGCAAAACTCGATGCGGAACTGAGCGCCAGCGCGGTGTCGATCTCGATCCTTGCCGGGCTGGTGTACATCCCCGTGCTGATCCTGCTGCTCGGAGCCTGAAACGGCGGCTTTTCGCAGCCACACCGAACCGATCGGTTCGCGCCCATTCCGGAATTTATATTCGTTTACTTTCCAAGACGCTTTGTATATCAAAGCCGCGCTTTCCGCCCGCCATGGGCGGCAAGCGTCTCTCAACACTCACACTCAGAAAATTCAAACCCGTCACAGGGGAGGGGTTGCAATGGAACTTGCCAACAACAGGCATTTCAAAATTAGCGCCATGGCCTTATCAATAGCCGCGGCATCCTTCATAAACAATGCAGTACAGGCAGCCGAGGAACTCGAAGAGATCCAGGTTACCGGCACGCGGATTCGCACAACCGATGGCATGGTCCAGCCGACACCAGTTACTGCCGTGACCACGGACGAAATGCGCAATTTCGATCCTTCGTCGTCGGTATCGGAGCAGCTCGACAACCTGCCGCAGTTCCTCAATACCCAGACCGCGCAGCGCGGCGGCGGCACGCTGTTCGGCGACGCAGCCGGCGCTTACCTGAACCTGCGCAACATGGGCAAACAACGCACGCTCGTGCTGTTCGATGGTTCGCGCATAGTCCCGGCTGACCGCGCCGGCGTACCGAACGTCGACAACTTCCCCAATGCACTGATCCGCAACGTCGACGTCGTCACCGGCGGCGCCTCGGCGGCCTACGGCGCAGACGCCATGGCCGGCGTCGTCAACTTCGTACTCGATCGCGAATTTGAAGGTCTCAAGAGCAGCATCTCGACCGGTGTCACCGAGCGCGGCGACGGCAAGAACTGGAACTTCAGTGTGGCCGGCGGCAAGCAGATCGGCGAACGCCTGCACTTGATCGGCTCGATCGAACATCGCAACATCGACCAGATCCTGCGCGACCCGCAGGATCTGGATAACTGGAACAGCATCGGCTGGGTCATCAACCCGGCCTATCGCGCCACTGATCCGCGCGGCACGAATCCGCAGCGCCTGACCGTGCCGCACGTGCACCAGGCCAACCAGAACCCGGCAGGCCTTGTCAGCGTATCTGGCCCGCTGGCGAGCCAGTTCAGATTCCAAAACCATACCTTCACCGAAGACGGCAAGGCCATGCGTCCCTTCGTCACCGGCGACTATCGCAACCTTGGTAACGGCATGCAGTCGGGCGGCCCGGAAGCATCGATCGCGGAACGCGCCTTCGATGGCGGCGGCGGCCTCGTTGGCAACGAAGTCATCCAGCACACCGGATTCGGTGGCTTCAAATACGATATCAGCGACAGCACCCAATTCTTCGGCCAGCTGATGATGGGCCGTACCGAATCGAACGGTTATAACCGTCGCGGCAACCCCGAGATGGGTGCTATCTACACGGCTACTGTTTACCGTGAGAACGCCTTCCTGCCGCCCGAGCTTGCCGCGGAGATGGACCGCCTCGGCCTTGCCTCGGTCAACTTCGCGAAGATCGGTCAGGTGCGCACCGGCAAGAACAGGAACTTCTACGACGATCGCGACAATGCCGACATCTCGCAGATGTGGTCCGCTTCCGCCGGCTTCGATCATACCTTCGAAAACACCTGGTCGCTGCGCGGCAACTACCAGTACGGCGAATCGAAGCTGACCAGTGAATCCGAAGGCATCATCCGCGTCGACCACTGGTTTATGGCGATGGATGCCGTACGCGATCCACGCACAGGCGCCATCGTGTGCAACGTGCAGCGGGTAAATCCGACGATGGCACAGTTGCAGGCCGCGGCGGCCGGCAAGAGCGTGCTGACGACGCGAGTCACCGAGTATCCAGCTGGCAAGATCCCGATCGACAACATCCTCGTGACCCCGGAAAGTTCGATTCGCAATTGCCAGCCGATGAACGTATTCGGTCTCGGCAACGTATCGCAAGAAGCCGACGACTATGTATTGAGCGACGACAAGAAAGGCATTCGCGACCTCGACCAGCACTTCGCCGAATTGCTGTTGACGGGTGAGTTGCATGAAGGCTGGGGCGCGGGCGCACTTGGTTTCGCGGCCGGCCTCACCTATCGCGAGGAGTGGTTCAACCAGATCACGCGTCCCATCGCGTTCGAGCGCACGACATTGAACGCACCGGAAGTCGGCATTCGCGGCATTCCCTCGCAGATCAGTGAAGGCAACCGCTCGATTCACCAGTTCTCCGCTACGTCGTGGGCAACCGGTCAGTTTGACGTGTGGGAATGGTTCACAGAGTTGAACGTGCCCGTCTGGGAATCCGACGGCGGCAAC
>JBEGWB010000018.1:0-6674 GCA_041178065.1 Pseudomonadota bacterium
GATGACGAAGTGCATCGTGTCGTGGCCAACTGGAAAGCGCGGGGCGAACCCCACTACATCGAGTCGATTACGGCGGACAGCTCCGGCTCTGGCATCCCGGGCCTTGGTGGCGAGGGCGAAGAGGGCGAGAGTGGCAACGCCGAGGAAGATGATGCGATGTATGACGAGGCAGTCCGCTTCGTGACCCAGTCGCGCAAGGCCTCGATCTCCGCCGTGCAGCGCAAGCTGCGTGTCGGCTACAACCGCGCAGCACGCATGATCGAAGCGATGGAGCAGGCTGGCGTCGTGTCGGAAATGAGCAGCAACGGCAATCGCGAAGTATTGGCGCCGCCGCCGGTATGATCGTCGTTATATCAATAACTTGAGCGAATACTCTAAAGTGATGTCTGTCTATCTGGAATCCTGCTCAAGAACAATTCTCAAGCTATTGATCCTGATGGCTTTCTGCGCTCCACTCGAGGCGCAGCAGGCAGTGTCGCAGGAAGCCGGCGCAATTGCACAGTTGCAGGGCTTGCTGGATCAGACGCACAGCCTCAGCGCCGAGGTCGATCAGTTACTGATGGACCAGGACGGCCGCGAGTTGCAGGAGACCCGCGCCCTGTTGCTGATGGAAAAACCGGCGCGGTTTCGCTGGGCCGTCACCCAACCCTATGAAGAACTGATGGTCACCGACGGCGAGACGATCTGGCGCTACGAGCCAGACCTCGGCCAGGTCACGATCCAGCCTTTCGATGACGACCTCGACCGCACGCCCGTGATGCTGCTCAACGGCGATGCCGAGGCGATCGCCGAATCCTACGACGTCAGCTCGTCCGGCATGGGCGACAACCTGACCCGCTTCATCCTGATTCCACGTAATGCCGACCGCCTGTTCGAGCGCATGAGCCTGACCTTCAATGGACCCGTGCTCGAAGAGATGCAGTTCGAGGACAGTCTCGGGCAGCAGACCAGCCTGACCTTCCGTGAGACCCAGCGGAACCTGTCGATCGAGGCCAGCCAGTTCAGTTTCACTCCGCCCGACGGCATCGACGTCATCGACAACCGCGAGTAAGACATGACCTTGTCCCTCTTCCAGGCAGAGCCGGGCTACCAGCCCCTGGCGGCGCGAATGCGTCCGCGCAACGTGGCTGAGTACCGCGGCCAGGCACACATCCTGGCGCGGGGGAAGCCACTTTATGAAGCAATCGCGGCCGGCCAGCCGCACTCCATGATCCTCTGGGGGCCGCCGGGTACTGGCAAGACAACGCTGGCGCGCATGATCGCGGAAACGGCGGACGCGCATATGGAGACTCTCTCGGCAGTGCTGTCCGGCGTCAAGGAAATCCGCGCGGCACTGGAGCGTGCGCAAGACGAGCGGCGCATGCGCCAGAAGCAAACCATTCTGTTCGTCGACGAGGTTCACCGCTTCAACAAGGCGCAGCAGGATGCCTTCCTGCCCTGGATCGAGGATGGCACGATCATTTTCATTGGCGCTACCACCGAAAATCCCTCGTTTGAACTGAACAACGCACTGTTGTCGCGCGCGCGCGTCTACGTGCTCAAAAGCCTCGATGAGGCGGCTCTTGTCAGCATCCTCGACCAGGCGCTCGAAGACGGTGAGCGCGGCCTTGGCCAGCGGCGCATCGTATTCACGCCCGAGCAGAAAGCGCGCTTTGCGACGGCAGCGGATGGCGACGGTCGCAAGTTATTGAACCTCGTCGAGCTGAGCCTCGACCTGCTGGTGACGAATGCGAAGGGCGAGGAGGTCCTCGAAGACGCGATGCTTGAGCAGATCCTCGGAGGCAGCCTGCGCCGCTTCGACAAGGGCGGCGATTCCTTCTACGAACAAATCTCGGTGCTGCACAAGGCCGTGCGCGGCTCCGCGCCGGATGCGGCACTGTACTGGTTGTGCCGCATGCTCGATGGCGGATGCGATCCACTGTACATCGGGCGCCGCGTCGTGCGCATGGCCAACGAGGATATCGGCAACGCTGATCCACGCGCGCTGGAAATCGCATTGAGCGCCTGGGATGTGCAGGAACGGCTTGGGAGTCCGGAAGGTGAGCTGGCGATCGCGCAGGCCGTCGTCTACATGGCCTGCGCGCCGAAAAGCAATGCGGTCTATAAGGCCTTCAACACGGCAATGGCGGAAGTCAGGGCGAACCCCAGCCACGAGGTGCCGGTGCACTTGCGCAATGCGCCGACCACGCTGATGAAGAATCTCGATTACGGCGGCAGCTATCGCTATGCCCACGATGAACCGGGCGCATATGCCGCAGGCGAAAACTACTTCCCGGAAACGCTGAAAGACCGGCAGTACTATTTCCCGGCTGATCGCGGGCTCGAGGAAAAAATCCGGCAAAAACTGGAGCATCTGCGTTCCCTCGATGCCGCTAGTCCACAGCAGCGCTATCCCGACAGGAAGAAATGACATGCTCCATTACCTGCTGGTCGCGAGCGGTGGTGCCTTCGGCGCGATGGCGCGGTACTGGGTGTATAATGCCGCCGCGTTTTCAGGGCAAAAAAGCGTAGTTGCGACTTTCCTGATCAACGCGGCGGGCTCGCTGTTGATCGGAGTCATGTACGTCCTGATAGCCGAGCGCGCGCATTTGCCGCCGGAGTGGCGCAGCCTCGTCAGCGTTGGCTTCCTGGGAGCCTTCACGACCTACTCGACATACTCGCTCGACGCGCTGCAGTTGC
The DNA here is from genome assembly GCA_041178065.1 of Pseudomonadota bacterium. Lineage (GTDB taxonomy): Bacteria > Pseudomonadota > Gammaproteobacteria > Pseudomonadales > Pseudohongiellaceae > CAILUG01. The sequence goes on from JBEGWB010000018.1 coordinate 2,680, forward strand.
TGCAGCAGGGCGCAGTCGGCAGCGCAGTGCTGTACTTGCTCGGCACGCTGCTGGTTTGCCTGCTGGCTGTTTACGCGGGCGTGGCGCTGACCCGGATCGCGTTTTAGGACCAGTTCCACGGCAGATTCATCCTTCAGACAAACCATAAATCAGAAATTGGAAGCGTAGTCATGCTGGATCCACGTCAAGTTCGCAACGACACCCAAACGGTTGCAAAGCTGCTGCTGAAACGCGGCTTCGTGCTGGATGTTGCCGCCATCGAGAAGCTCGAAGCACAACGAAAAATCCTGCAGTCCGAGACCGAAGCCCTGCAGAACGAGCGCAACACGAAGTCGAAAAACATCGGCAAGGCCAAGTCCACGGGACAGGATGTGGCGCCGCTGCTTGCCGAAGTCGAGCATCTGCGCGGCGCAATGGAAAGCAAGAAGGCCGCACTCGACGTCGTGCAAGCCGAATTCGACGCATTACTGCAACGCCTGCCCAACATTCCGTCCGAAGCGGTGCCCGAGGGCAAGGATGAAAGCGCCAACGTGGAAATCCGCCGCTGGGGTACGCCGCGCACTTTCGCCTTCGCGGCAAAGGATCACGTTGCGCTCGGTGAAGACTCGGGGCTGCTTGATTTCCCGACAGCGGTCAAGCTGACCGGCGCGCGCTTCGCTGTCATGAAAGGCGAAATCGCACGACTGCATCGCGCGCTTATCCAGCTGATGCTCGACACGCACACCCAGGAACACGGCTACGTCGAAGTGAACGTGCCATACATGGTGAACAAGGAGTCGGCGTTCGGCACCGGCCAGCTGCCAAAGTTCGAACAGGATCTGTTCAAGCTCAGCGGCGAGCAGGAGTATTACCTCATCCCGACCGCCGAAGTGCCCGTAACCAACTTCGTGCGCGACAGCATCGTCGAAGCCGCGCAAATGCCGATGAAGTTCGCATGCCATTCACCCTGCTTCCGCAGCGAAGCCGGCAGCTATGGCAAGGATACGCGCGGCATGATCCGCCAGCATCAGTTCGAAAAAGTCGAGCTCGTGCAACTGGTGGCGCCGGGAACTTCCGAAGTGGCGCACGAGGAACTCACCCTTCACGCCGAAAAAATCCTGCAGAAGCTCGGCCTGCCGTATCGCACGATCATCCTTTGCGGCGGCGACATCGGTTTCTCGGCCCAGAAAACCTACGATCTCGAAGTGTGGTTGCCGGGCCAGAACACCTACCGCGAGATCTCCTCATGCAGCAACTTTGGCGATTTCCAGGCGCGTCGCATGCAGGCGCGCTGGCGTAATCCGGAAACCGGCAAACCCGAGTTGCTGCACACGATCAACGGCTCTGGTCTGGCCGTCGGCCGCACGCTCGTCGCCTTGCTGGAAAATTACCAGAACGCGGACGGCAGCGTGACCGTCCCTGACGCGCTGCTGCCGTATATGAACGGCAGCACCATGATCCTCAAGCGCTGATACGCCGCACATGGATTTTCTTCCGATCTTCATGCGCATCAAACAGCAGCGCGTCGTCGTCGTTGGTGGCGGGCAGATAGCGCTGCGCAAGGTACAGATGCTGCTACGCGCCGATGCACGCATACGCCTGGTTGCGACCGAGATTGACCAGGAGTTACGGCAACTGCTGAAGGACCGCGTGCACCAGGTCGAGGAGCGTGGCTTCGTTGACAGCGATCTGGACGGCAGCAAGCTCGTGATTGCGGCAACCAACGACTCCGGCCTCAACATGGCGGTGTCGATGGCGGCGAGCAAACGCAATCTTCCGGTCAACGTCGTCGACCAGCCCGAGCTTTGCAGCTTTATCTTTCCGTCGATCGTCGACCGTTCGCCCATCGTCATCGCGGTCTCAAGCGGCGGCAACTCGCCGGTGCTAGCGCGCCTGTTGCGAGCGCGGCTCGAGACCTTCATACCTTCCGCGTATGGCTCGCTCGCGGCTCTTCTCGGTCAATATCGCAGCCAGGTCAAACGGCGCTTCTCGGCGCTGCCGCTGCGCATGCGTTTCTGGGAAAGCATCATCAACGGTCCTGTAGGTGAACTGACGATGAGCGGGCAGAGGACGCGGGCAGAAGCCATGTTATTGCAGCAGCTCGATCAGGAAGTCGACGCAACCATGCAGGGCGAGGTTTATCTCGTTGGCGCGGGCCCGGGCGATCCCGACTTGCTGACCTTTCGCGCACTGCGCCTCATGCAGCAGGCCGACGTCGTGCTGTACGACCGCCTCGTCAGCCCGCAGATACTCAACATGACACGGCAGGATTCCGAGAAGATTCATGTCGGCAAGGAACGCTCCAAACACACGATGGCCCAGCAGGAAATCAGCAAGTTGCTCGTGACACTCGCGCAGCAAGGCAAGCGCGTATTGCGGCTGAAGGGCGGTGATCCTTTCATCTTCGGGCGGGGGGGGGAGGAGATACAGGAACTTGCTGCCGCGAAGATTCCCTTCCAGATCGTACCCGGGATCACCGCTGCCTCCGGCTGCGCGAGCTACGCCGGCATTCCGCTGACGCATCGCGACTACGCGCAGTCCGTGCGCTTCGTCACCGGTCATCTGAAGGACGATTCCTGTGACCTCGACTGGGCGCAACTGGTCCAGCCGGCGCAGACAGTCGTCTATTACATGGGCCTGATCGCGCTGCCGCAGATCTGTGCAAGGTTGATTGAACACGGACAGGACCCGGACACGCCCATCGCCCTGATCCAGCAGGGCACGACGCCTGAACAGAAGGTCTATACCGGTACCTTGCTAACCATGCCGGAAATCATCGCGAAACAGGAAGTGAAAGCGCCCTCGCTGATCATCGTCGGCCAGGTCGTCCGCCTGCATGCGACCCTGGCCTGGCGCTCTTGAGCCAGTCTTCGAGTTTGAGGAATCATCGATGATCGAGATACGTACCGCCATCCTCGCTGACGCGCAGTTGATCTTCGACTTCATCGTCGAACTCGCCGTATACGAGAAAGCCGAGCATGAAGTCGTGACCTCTGTCGCCGAGATCGCGGTGACCTTGTTCGGCCCCGCTGCGAAGGCGCATGCGCTGGTGTGCATGGTTGACGGCAAGCCGGCCGGTTACGCCGTGTACTTCTACAACTACTCGACCTGGCTTGGCCGCAACGGCATCTGGCTGGAAGATGTGTACGTCACGCCGGCGCAGCGCGGCCGTGGCGCGGGCAAGGCCATATTGAAACATGTCGCCGGCATTGCCGTGCAGGAAAACTGCGGACGTTTCGAATGGAGCGTGCTCGACTGGAATACGCCAGCCATTGAATTCTACGAGGCGCTTGGCGCACGTCCGCTTGATGAATGGACGATCTACCGCGTCACCGGCGACGCGCTGAGCAAGCTCGCATCGAGCTGATTAAAGCGAGGTGTGCAAACCGCACTCGCGATTCTCGAGCGCCTTGGTCGGATCGTAGTAACGGTCTTCATTGGGAAGGTTATGCGCGGCGAGATACTCGCGCATCTGCGCTTCAGTCCAGTGGAAGAAGGGCGCTACTTTCAGCACACCTTTGTCGTCCTGCGTAAAGATATTCAGAGACTGGCGGAACTCAGTTTGCTCCTTGCGTAATGCTGTCAGCCAGATGTCCGGCCTGTGCTGCGCCATCGCACGGCGGAAAGGTTCGAGCTTGAAATGTTCTGTGAAGGTCCTGTGCGCATCCTCGGTGTAGTTCGGTATGCCGCCTAACGCCGCTTCCTGGCGTGCCGCCGTGACTTTCGGCGTGAACACGTCGACGTTGAGTTTCAGTAATTGAATGACGCTTTCGGCAGCCCGGTAAGTCGCCTTCGTGTTGTAGCCGTGGTCGACCCAGACAACCTGCACGTCGGGTTTGACCTTGCTCGCCATGTGCAGGATGACTGCCTCCAGCGGACCGAAGTGCGTGGTGACAACGGCCTTGCCAGGCAGCGCCAGGGCATGCGCAATGATGTCCTGCGGGTTGCTGTGTGCGTATTGTTGATTGAGTACGGCGAGATCCATGGCGGCTTCCTTCTGCTGACTAGTGCGATGA
>JBEGWB010000019.1:0-3774 GCA_041178065.1 Pseudomonadota bacterium
CGCCGCGCAACACTATCTGGACCTCGAAAGGCAAATGGGTGCACGCGGCGAAAATCGCGTTCGAGAAATACTTCCTGTACAAGATCCGACACGGCAACACTTCGCCGGTCTATGAGGACTACGTGCTCAGGGCCCTCGGAATCATGCATCTGATCCGGGACAGGAAGGAGCTCTGAGGGCGGGGCGTTTGCGTCAGGCTGTTCTTCTGGAACTCAGCGGTTTTGTGGTGGCTTCAGGCTTCGATGCAAGGGTCGCGAGGCTGTGCTGAGCTTTGGGGGGATGTAACCGCGTTTGCCGTGAAGAGAAGCCGGGCTTAGCCGAGCCCTGCTCGGCTAAGGGCAGCCAGCGCAGCTGGATGCAGCCCGCTCCCGCTGGCAGCCTTCTGCCTGCGGGAGTGGCGCCCCGAGCTGAACGCCCCCGGCAAACGCACGCGCGGAACGCGCGCTCCCCCCAAAGATCAGCACAGCCTCGCGGCCCTTGCACTGAAGCCGGAAGCAACAACAAAACCGCTGGGTGTCCAGAACCCGTCCACTGGCACGGAGCTAGTGTTTGTCGACGCGACATCCAGCGCAGCCTGGCTTGCCTCGCGCTACGCCAGCATCTCATCGACAAGGCGCCGCGGGATCAGGCGCAGTCGATGCAGCGCTTGGTCCACGGCAAGGCAACCAGTCGTTGTTCAGCAATCGCCCTGCTGCACTTGCTGCAGTTGAGGTAGCTGCCGTCCGCGACGCGCGCGAGCGCCCTGTCGATCTGCTGCAGGTCGTCATGCGCATCGGCATCGAGCGCGTCGACGACATCGTCATTGGCGGTCTCCACGCTCCGCTCATGGGAGTTCGGGCTCAGGGCTTCCGCGCGGTGCAGATGCTTTCGGGTACGCTCGAGCCGCGCTTCAGTCTCGGCTTTTGCGACAAGCAGGCGCTCTCTGGCTTGAGTCAGGTTCATCGTGATCCTCTGGTGCTCGGGTTGGATGTAATGTGGTGCGGCACGTGGCCCGCACGGTGTGTGCCTCAGTCGGCGCCTTTCCTTGCGGCTTCCTGCTCCACTTCGTGCCCATGCCCGCCGTGCCCGCGATGCCCAAAGATATGCATCAGGGGACAGGCCAGCAAAATGAGGTAAGGCAAGGCCACGGCCAGGTGCTCCTGGTGGACGCTCAGCAGGTAGTAGCTGAGCGCGGCCAGCGCCAGCGTGGTGAGCAAACCTTTCCACGACAGCAGGTAGCCGACAAAGCCACGCGGCCGGTGTTCATGCGATTGGTGTTGTGCAGTGTCCATGGCTATTCTCCGCAGTGTGTTTACAGGCGTTTACTGCAATAGTCGGGCGCGCTTCAGCAGCGATGAATTAATAATGACCGACAGCGAACTCAGCGCCATCGCCGCGCCGGCGATCATCGGGTTCAGCAGGCCAAATGCCGCTACCGGTACGCCGATCAGGTTGTAGAAGAAGGCCCAGAACAGGTTCTGCTTGATCTTGCGCATCGTCGCCTGCGACAGGAGGATCGACGCGGCGACGTCGCGTACGTCGTTGCGGATCAGGATGATGCTGCCGGTTTCCTTGGCCACATCCGAGCCCGAACCGATCGCAATCCCGATGTCTGCCGTGGCCAGCGCCGGTGCATCGTTGACGCCGTCACCGACCATCGCCACGACCTTGCCCTCGGCCTGCAGCTGGCGGATGACGCTGGCCTTTGCATCCGGCAGCACCTCGGCCAGCACGCGCTCGATGCCGGCCTGCCTGGCGATGACGCGCGCCGTACGCTCGTTGTCGCCCGTCAGCAGCACGACCTCGATGTTGCGTGCACGCAGTGCGCGAATGGCTTCCGGTACCTCGGGTTTCAGCGTGTCGGCGACGGCGATGATTCCGAGCAGCTCACGTCCGCGGCCCACCAGCAGTGCGGTCTTGCCCAGCGCCTCGAGCGCCGCGAGCCTGCTCTCGGCAGCGACGAGTGGAATCTGCGCTGACGTGAAGAAGCGACGATTACCGAGGCGAACTTCGTCAGCGCCCAGCCTGCCCTGGATCCCCTGCCCCGTGCTGTTGCCGACGTCGCTGACGCGTTCTGCGACCACGCCGCGTTGCAGCGCCGCGTCGACGATCGCGCGGCCGAGCGGATGCTCCGAGCCGGCTTCGACGCCCGCGGCGAGCGCGAGCAAGGCAGCCTCATCGATGTCACTTAGCGCGATGATGTCCGTCACCGACGGTTGACCGCGCGTGATCGTGCCGGTCTTGTCGAACACGATCGTCGTTAGCTGTTCGGCGCGCTCCAGCACCTCGCCGCCGCGGATCAGGATGCCGTTGTCGGCGCCCTTGCCCACCCCCACCATCAGCGCGGCCGGGGTCGCAACACCGAGCGCGCAGGGGCAGGAAATGATCAATACCGCGATGAAGGCCATGAGCCCCTGCGCGAAGCTACCGGCCAGGGTCCAGCCCACCAGCGCCAGCAGCGCAATGCTGACGACAGCGGGCACGAAGTAGCCGGTCACCTTGTCGGCGAGACGCTGAATCTTCGCGGTGCTGGTTTGCGCTTCTTCGACCATGCGGATGATCTGCGCCAGCGCGGTATCGGCGCCGACCTTCGTGGCCTGCACCTTCAGTACGCCGGCCTGGTTCAGCGTGCCGCCGGTCACCGCATCGCCGCTGGCTTTTTCCGCGGGCATCGATTCACCGGTCAGCATCGATTCGTCGACCGATGAACGGCCTTCGAGGATCCTGCCATCGGCCGGAAATTTTTCGCCGGGGCGGACCATCAGTACTTCGCCGGCCATGACCTGCTCCGCCGCGATATCCTGCTCGCGGCCCTCGCGCAGCACGTGCGCAAGCGCCGGCTTCAGGTCCAGCAGGCGGCGCACCGCGGCGGAGGATTTTGTCTTGATGATTTCCTCCATGTACTTGCCGAGCAACACGAAGGCGATGATGACGGCGGAGGTTTCGAAATACACGTCACGTTCGGCTACCGCAACCGGCAACCACTGCGGAAAGAACAGCACGACCACACTGTAGAAGTAGGCCACCGAGGTGCCAAGCGCGATGAGGAAGTCCATGTTAATGCTGCGCGTGCGGAGCGCGGCCCAGGCGCCCTTGTAAAAGCTCCAGCCGCCGATGAACTGCACCGGCGTGACGAGGATGAACAGCCACATGCCCCAGGTGAACCAGGGCAGGAAGGATACCGGCGCCCACGACAGCAACGAGGCACCAGCGGCGAGCGCGATAAAGGCGCCGGCGCGCAGCAAGGCCAGCGCAAGCACGCCAGTGAGCGCGAGCGTCACGCGCTGTTTCATCGACTTGAGTTCGCGCTCGGGCGACTCGAAGGTGCGCTGGCAACCACTACTACAGAAGTAATAGGTGCGTCCGTGCCGTTCGCTGCGCAGCGGCGTCGACCGGTCCACGAGCATGCCGCAGATCGGATCCTTGGCCTTGTCCGCAACGGTGGCGGTGACCGCACCCGATGCGGCATGAGTATCACTTGCGTGCTGATGCTGATGGGTCATGGCAGACTCCTGTGTGAAAGCGCGCGACGGGCCGGCGGCTTCACTGCGCGTGCTGATGCGTCGGTGCTTCAGTCTCCTGCTGCTCGTGGTGCATCATCTGTTCCATCATCATCTGCATCATGTCGATACGCTGCTCCATCATTTGCATGCGCTGCTCCATCGGCATGGCCGGCATGCCTTGCTGGGCGGCGCCAGCGCCCATGCCCATACCTGCATGCATCTCGCGCATCTCTTCCATGTGCTGCGCCATTAGCTCCGCGCGTTTCGCAGGATCCTTTTCCTGCTGGATTGT
>JBEGWB010000020.1:0-24882 GCA_041178065.1 Pseudomonadota bacterium
CTGCGACCACCCGGTGGTCTGTCCCGAAGCTTGCCCACGTTTCCATCGCGCAGATACACTGCTGCGCAGCAAACATTCATTAAAAAAGGGAACAGTCATGTCCATCGGCATACGCGCCAGCGCCTTGTGTCTCCTCTTTGCGTTAGTGCTACCCGCCTGCGCAGCCGAAGCACCGCTGGCAAGTGACGGCGTCGTGCATGAATTCGTGTTGCCGCGCGAAAACGCCGGCCCCACCACGCTCGCAATCGCTGACGACGGCACGGTGTGGTTCACGCTGAGCAACGCGAATGCGATCGGCCGCATCAATCCGGACCTGAGTGGCTACACCGAATTCCCACTGCCGCAGGCCGACAGTGGGCCGCGCATCATTGCGCGAGGCAGCGACGGCAACATGTGGTTCTCTGAGCACACTGGCAATCGCATGGGCCGCATCACGCCCAACGGCACGATCACCGAGTGGGACATCGCCACGCCGAACAGCCAGCCGCGCGCGATCTCCCTCGGCAGCGACGGCAACATCTGGATCGGCATGTTCGCCGCTGGCAAGATCGGCCGCATCACGCCGGAGGGTCTGATCACCGAGTTCCAGATTCCCACGCCCGACAGCGGTCCGCGCGCGCTCGCGACCGGCGCCGATGGCAACGTGTGGTTCTCCGAGTTCAAGGCGAGCAAGATCGGCCGTATCACGCCGGATGGAACGATCACCGAATTTACGCTACCGCGTGCGAACAGCGGCCCCGGTGATATTACCGCCGGTAGCGACGGCGCACTGTGGTTCCTCGAACTGTCCGGCGCGATGGACGGATTGCAGCCCGATGGCAATCGCATCGCTCGCATCACGACGAGCGGCGATATCACGGAATATCCATTGCCGAGCCCTGAGCCCACGGCGATCAATGTAGCCGTCGGGCCCGATGGAAACGTCTGGTACTCGAAGAACAATCGCCTTGGTCGCGTGACGCCGACGGGTGAAATTACGGAATTCCCGATTGCCGAGGGCCCGGCGCGCGCCGTCGGACTCACGGCGGGCAGCGACCGGCAACCGCCGGAACGTCTGACCGACAAGCTGTGGTTCACCGATGGCGGCAACAATCGCATCGGCTACCTGCAGTTCCGCGAGCAGGCCGAGTAATGTGCACCATCACAATGGCGGGCACCTTGCTGCAACGCATCGGCCGCAAGGCCGCATCACCGTGGTCGAGACTGTTCGGCCTCTTTGGCGACAGACAAGCTGACAGTGTCTGCGCGGTACAGTCATGAGCCTGCGCTCGACGATCAACTGGCTCATCACGCTGGTGATGCTGATGTTTATGGTGTCGCTGACCGCCATCCAGATCACTGCGTCGCGGCGCTCGATCGACGCGGAGATGCAGGCCGCCACGCTGATCACCGTGCAGATGCTGACGAACCTGATCAGCAGCGAAAGCGCCGAGACCGGCAGCGCAACACCGGAAATGCTGGCGGACTTTCTCGATCAGGCTGGCCGCATTCGCGCGCACGACATCGAGGTGCTGAGCACCAGCGGCGCGATGCTGTACGCATCCCCACCATCGAACTACAAGTCTGGCCGTAGCGCGCCTGCCTGGTTCACTGCGCTCGTCGCACCGCGGGTTGTGCCTGCGACACTGCCGCTCGACGGTGGCCAGCTGCGCATCGTGCCGGAGTATTCGCGCATGGTGCTCGATGCATGGGACGAACTGCTAAACCTGTTCTGGCTCTCGCTCGCCCTGATGTCGCTACTGAACCTGCTTGTGTTCTGGTTCGCTGGTCGCGCGTTGAAGGAAAATCGCGCGTGGATGCAGCTGATCCAGCGCCACATCGAAGACGAGCGGCGTACGATTGCGCTCGAACTGCACGATGAAGTCGGGCAATCGCTCACGGCAGTCAAGACCATCGCCACGTCGCTCGTGAACCGCACGCGCGACAAAAATCCCGAGCTCAATGGTCCGGCGCAGATGATCGTCGAGGTCTCGGCGCAAATGTACGACGCGATGCATGGCATCGTGCGCCAGCTGCGGCCGATGGTGCTCGATCAGCTCGGCCTGCACGCGGCGCTGCAGGAGCTCGTGGGTTCGCAGCAGGCGCGTTTTCCCGGCATCGAATTCACGCTGGCGATCAACGGCGAGCTAGCCCGCGTCAGCGCCGAAGTGCAAATCGCCGCGTACCGCATGGTGCAGGAAAGCCTGACGAATATCGTGCGCCATGCCGGAGCGACACAGGCAGATATCAGTGTCGAGGCCCAGGGCGGCACGCTGACACTGATCGTGCGCGATAACGGCAAAGGCGAGCGCGCGGATCCAAACGATCGCAGCGAACGCTACGGGCTCATCGGCATGCGCGAGCGCGCCGAAGGTCTCGGCGGCAGCTTTCAGTGGCATGGCGACAAGGGCGTACGCGTCATCGTGACCTTGCCGCTGCGTGCGGCGGAGACGCTGCGATGACGATCCGCGTGATGCTGGTCGACGACCATGCCGTGGTGCGCATGGGCTTCAGGCTGTTGCTGCAGGAAGCGGCGGACATCGAAGTCGTCGCCGAAGCCGCGAGCGGCGAAGAAGCGCTCAAGCGCTACCACGAACTCAGGCCCGACGTGGTGGTCATGGATGTCTCGATGCCAGGCATGGGCGGGCTCGAAGCCGTGAGCCGCCTCGTGGTCCAGAATCCCGCAGTGCGTATCCTGATCCTGTCGGCGCACGAAGACAGCATTCATCCAAAGCGCTTGCTCAAGGCCGGCGCCGCCGGTTACCTGTCGAAACGCACGGCGCCCGAAGAGCTGATCCACGCGCTTCATGAAGTCGCCGCGGGCAAGGTGTTCATGGACCCCGCGCTCGCGCGCATGATGGCCGCGCAGCAACTGAGCGGCGCGCAGACGCCGGTCGACGTACTGTCCGACCGTGAGTTCGAGGTCTTCATGTTGCTGGCGAAAGGGCAGTCCGTCGCGCAGATCGCGCACGACCTCTTCGTCAGCCCGCGCACCGTCGGCACGCATCTGTACAACATCAAGCAAAAGCTCAACGCCGCCAATTCCGCCGAGCTGACGCTGATCGCACTGCGCAACGGGTTGCTGGATCACTGACCCCGCTGAGGGAGCAGGGCCTTAACTGACCAAAAGCGATCAGCCAGGGGGGCTGAGCGGCATTTGGATGCGACGGCCTGTCGTGAATCTGGACAGCCTGCAGCGAATTGACTAACCTGAACCCGTCACGTCGAAGCAGCCCCCGGTAGAAACATGTTCCCGCGCTGGAAAAAGCACCTCGTCACGCTACTGTTGCTGGTTTATACCAGCCAGTCGATCGCGGCCTTGCTGATGCCTTGCGAGATGGCCACGGGAGCTGGTGCGGCAGATGCCCAACTGGCGGCCGCGTTACCGATGGATCATGAGATGAGCCATGCCATGCATCAGGACGCTGAGCATGATCATGCGCTGATGGGTCACTCCACGAAGCATGCGGCAACCAGCAGCTCTGGCGTTGTCGCCAGCGTCATGAATAGCGGCAGCGATACCTCACCCGACAGTCCGCACAGCACCGCGAGCCATGCCGACGTCGATTGCTGTGGCCTCATGGGGCATTGCCCACAGGGCAGTTGCACGCTGCCCGGCGCCAGCGCCGACCCGGTCCAGGTGTCCGGCATCGTCGGCATCCCGGCGCTCCACTTCCACCCTCTGCAAAACCCCGCGTCCCTGACCTCGACTCACTTCCGCCCGCCCATTTCCGGCTGATACAGGGTAGTTGCGCCTGTCATTTGCCCGTGATCCGTGGCCCTCGAGCGAACCCGAAAAGCCCCGCGTCATTCATGCCTATGCAGGCCTCAGGCCTTGTTCAGGTCGCCTGCACTACCATGGCCTGGCAATGGCAGCACTGTACTCGCCGATCCCGAGCCACACACTTAACGACTTACATAGAGGAGATATACCGATGAAAACCCTGGTTGCACTGGTTCTCGCAGGTGGCCTGCTGACTCTTGGCCCCGTGGCAAGCGCGCATACTGATCTTGCAAGCTCAAGCCCGGCGAATGCCGCGGTCATAAAGCAGGCGCCGGACAAGCTGGAGCTGCACTTTACCGAGGCGGTTCAGTTGCTGAAGTTCTCGCTCAGCGGCAGCGCCGGTTCCGCCGTGCCGGCGCAGTTCACCCCTTCCGCTGACAAGCTGGACCATTTCGAGATTGCGCTGCCTGCGTTGAGCGAGGACAGCTACACCGCGAGCTGGTCGGCAATGGGTGCCGACAGCCACGTGGTAGAAAAGAGCTTTGTGTTCACGATCGATGCGGATGCGCCGGAAGCCGAGGGTGCCGCCGCGCCTGCGGCGGCGCACGCGCATTAAGCCGCGTCTGCAGCGATGAACTACTGGAGCCTGGCGAGCAGCGCGAGCAAATGGCTTGGCCTGCTGGCCATGGCCGGCGTTACCGGCGGTAGCTTCAGCCTCTGGCTGGCGGCACGCCTGCGCCTGGCGCATGACGGCAAAATTCCGCGCTATATGCTTGCGAGTGCCGTGCTCGGGCTGTGCGCGGCCTGTGGATTTTTCCTCGTGCAGATCGGTGCGATCAACCAGGCCGGGCTCGTCGGCATGTTCGACGGCACGCTGGTGCGAATCCTCGCGCAGACGCCGCTCGGTTATGCGGCAGCGCTGAGGGTTTTCGCCTTTGCCTGCATTGCGGCCGCTGCCGTGTGGATGCATGGACTTACCCGGGCAGTGGTGCTGGTCGCGTCGATCGTGCTCCTCGCTTTCACGGTTTCACTGACAGGACACATAAGCACACTGGCGTACATCGCGCGCGTCGGTGTTGTGTTGCATGTCCTGACGGCGTTCCTGTGGGTGGGTGCCCTGTATCCGCTGCTGCTGCTCAGCGCCGTCGGCCAGTCCGCGGGCCTCAAGCAGCTGATGCTGCTGTTCGGTCAGCTGGCGGTGTATGGCGTTGCTGTACTCCTCGTCAGCGGCATGTTGCTGCTTGCCCAAACGCTCGCGTCGCTCGATGCATTGTTGACCACCGCTTACGGCCAGGCATTCCTGGTCAAACTCGGTGGCGTTGTTTTACTACTGGGGCTCGCCGCAACCAACAAGCTGCTGCTCGTCCCGCGCCTAACAACCCTGTCTTCAACGCGCAGGCTGCGACTCTCGATCAGGGCAGAAATCCTGATCGCGTGCTTTGTCCTCGCCGTAACAGCCTGGCTGACGACGGCTGTCGGCCCCGCGCACTGATCAGTTCAGATAAGGAACCTGTCATGAACCACAATCGTAGTCACCTGAACCGACGCACCTTGCTGTCACGCGGCGCCGCGCTCGGTGCGGCGTCGTTGCTGACGCCGCTGCTCCCCGCGTGGGCGCAAAGCGGCACAGAAGGCGTGCAGCCTGGCGCGCAGACGCTGAGCGGCAGCGACGTTCAACTGTTCGTCGGCCATTCCGAGTTCAGCGTCGGCGGCAAGACCGGGCATGCCGTGACAGTCAATGGCACTGTTCCCGCGCCACTGATCCGCTTGCGCGAAGGCGACAATTTTCGCGTCGCCGTCACCAACATGCTGGAGGACGAAGATACGTCGATCCACTGGCACGGCGTGCTGCTGCCATTCCACATGGACGGCGTGCCCGGGGTCAGTTTCCCCGGCATCAAGCCGGGCGAAACCTTCCAGTATGAATTTCCGATCCGCCACGCCGGTACCTTCTGGTATCACAGCCATTCCGGCCTGCAGGAATCGATGGGGCATTATGGCCCACTGATCTTCGATCCCGCCGGCGCCGATCCGGTGGAGTACGACCGCGAGCACGTGATCGTGCTCTCCGACTGGAGCTTCATGCATCCGCACACGATCATGGAGAAGCTCAAGAAGGAAGATGCCTACTTCAATTACCAGCGCCTGACGCTCGGTGGCCTGTTTGACCGCGACGATGCCGAACAGCAACTGTCGTTGCGCGAGCGCCTGCAATGGAACCGCATGCGGATGAGTCCCACCGACATCGCCGATGTCACCGGCGCCACCTACACCTATCTCGTCAACGGCCACGGCCCCGCCGAAAACTGGACGGGATTGTTCACTCCCGGCGAGCGTGTACGGCTGCGTATCATCAACGCCTCCGCGATGAGCATCTTCAACGTGCGCATCCCCGGCCTGCCACTGACGATCGTGCAGGCGGATAGCAACAACGTGCGGCCCGTCACCGTCGACGAGTTCGTGATTTCGGTCGCGGAGACCTATGACGTCATCGTCCAGCCGCAGGACGACCAGGCTTATACGCTGGTGGCCGAGTCCAGCGACCGTTCCGGACTTGCGCGTGCAACGCTCGCACCGCGTGCCGGCATGGTGGCCGCTGTTCCCGAACTCCGGCCGCGCCCGATCCTGGGCATGGATGACATGGGCATGGACCACGGCAGCACCGCGAGTGTTGACCACAGCGCGATGCCAGGCATGGATCATTCGAACATGACCGCAGGCGAGCCGATGGACATGAGCGCGATGAACATGCGCGACGCCTCGCTGGTGCCACCCGATGTCGAAGTCGGCGCCGGCGTCGACATGATCGCGATGAGTCCGCAGGACTCGGCCGGAAAGCGCGGGCTCGGACTCGAGAATGTCGGCCACAGGGTGCTGGTGTACACCGATCTCGTCGCGCTTGAGGCGAATCCCGATCCAAGGCCGCCCTCGCGCACGATGGAAATCCATCTCACCGGCAACATGGAACGATTCATGTGGTCCTTTGACGGACGCAAGTACAGCTCGATCGTGGAACCCATCCGCTTCGCGCGCGACGAGCGCGTGCGCGTGACGCTGGTCAACGACACGATGATGCAGCACCCGATCCACCTGCACGGGCATTTCTTCGAAATCGTCACCGGCAATCCGGGCTTTCATCCGCGCAAGCACACGGTCAATGTACTGCCGGGCAGCAAGATCAGCTTCGACCTTACCGCCGACGCGCCCGGCGACTGGGCCTTCCACTGCCACCTCAACTTCCACATGCATGCGGGCATGTTCAACGTCGTCACGGTGCGTCCGCTCGCGGGAGGTGCAGCATGAAGTACTGGTACTTGCTGCTGCTCGGTAATTGCGTGGCCGGTAGCGCGCTTGCGCAGCACGAGGGTCATTCCACGGCGGCGCAGCCGGTGCAAGCGGCAGCATCCGATGCCCACGCCGGGCATGCGAAAGCAGGTGCGCCCGCCGCGGCGGCGGATCCGCACGCGGCGCATGCCGCCGGCCCAGAACCCGCGCCTGCAGCCGATCCGCATGCTGGCCACGCGATGCCTGCAGCCGCTGAAAGCGCCGATCCGCACGCGGGCCACACAATGCCGGCGGCTGCCGCCGGCGCTGATCCTCACGCCGGGCATGCGCCGCCCGCTCCCGCTGAACCTGCTGATCCTCATGCCGGCCACACGCCGCCGGCAGCGGCTACCGCTGCAGATCCTCACGCCGGACACGACATGGCCACGATGGGCGCGAGCGATGCCGCCACGCGTGACCAGCCTCCGTCCGCTGAAGCCTTCGCGGGTCCCGAGCATGCAGCGGACCTGCTCCATGATTCCGCCGACATGGCGCGCGCGCGCGCTGGCCTGCTCGGCGAGCACGGCGATTTCCGGGCGCTGTTCCTCATGGCCGATCAGTTCGAACTGCGCAATCACGATGGCGAAGAGGCGCTCGTGTGGGACGCGCAGGGCTGGTACGGCGGCGACATCGACAAGTTCTGGATCAAGAGCGAAGGCGAAGTCGCGGCTGACACCGTTCCTGACACGATCGAGGTGCAGACCCTGTGGAGCCGCGCGCTGCATCCCTGGTTCGACTTCCAGGCGGGCGCGCGCTGGGACTTCGAGAGCGGCTTCGAACGGTCGCATCTCGTGCTGGGTTTCCAGGGCCTGTCGCCCTATCGCTTCGAGCTCGATGCCGCGGCCTTCCTGTCGGATGAAGGCGACCTCAGCGCGCGCGTCGAAGCCGAATACGATCTATGGCTGACGCAGCGGCTCGTGTTGCAGCCGCGCCTCGAGGCGGAGTTCGCGGCCAGCGACATTCCGGAGCGCTCGATCGCCTCAGGGCTGAGCTCCGCTGAGTTCGGCGCGCGCTTGCAATACCAGCTTGCGCGCGAGTTCGCGCCCTATGCCGGCGTGGTCTATGAGCGTCTGTTCAGCGGCACGGCGGATGCCGCCCGGTTGCAGGGAAGGGATAGCGGCGGCTGGCGTGCGGTGCTCGGCGTACGCAGCTGGTTCTGAGGTATCGCGCGCTTTGATAAAAAAACGGCGGGTGTCGCCACCCGCCGAATCACTGTCTCTTCGCGGCCAGCGACCTTGCATCGCCAGCAACGAAGTGTGGGGTTACGTCTCGCGCGCGGACCTAGAAGTCCATCTGCAGGTTGAAGGAGTAGCGACGGCCGACGAGATCATCGAAGGGGCTGAAGCTGCCGTAGCCCTGCAGCGGATCCCTGATGTCGTAGCCACCAGGACGCGGTTTCTTGTCGAACAGGTTGCTGACGCTGAGCGAGGCATTCAGGCGTTCGCCAAAGGTCGTGCTCGCCGTCAGGTTGAACAGGTGCGTCGACTTGTAACCGGTCGTGATCGCGTTCGGCGCCAGCACCGGGCCGGTCGAACGATCCGCGTTGGCCGTCGTTGCGAACGTCGTCGGGCTGTCGGTTTCGTTGCGATACGTATGCGTCAACGTCAGGCGATGCTCGTCCAGCGTGTACGTGAAGGCGGTGTTGCCACGCAGCGTGGAGGCGCCGCCGTAACCGGCGAAGTCTCCCAGGCCATCGGCGCCGTAACGCTGGATCTGGTCGATCAGGAAGTTGAAGTTCGTCGAGATTTGCATGCCGCCGGGGATGAACTCGATGCCGACGTCAGTCAGATCCGCACTCCAGCGCAGCGTCAGGTCGACACCGCTGATTTCCAGTTTGCCCAGGTTCTCGAAGGTGTTGTACACGCGCACGATGTTGCCGGTCACTGCATCGCGTTCGATCAGCGAGCAGAAGTCTTTCGGATCGTTCAGCGCATAGTTCGGGTTGAGCCCGTTGACGTTGAAGCAGCTGTTGACGATGGTGCCCGTCGATAACGTTTCGATTGGATCCGTCACGCGCGCCTTGTACCAGTCGAGCGTACCGGTCAGCGTTTCCAGCAGCGAGTTTTCCCACGGCGAACGGAAGGCCGCACCGAGCGTCCAGGTGTCGCCCTGCTCGTTGCGCAGCAAGGCGTTGCCGACCACCAGCGCGCCGCCGCCGCCAACGTCCCAGCCCGCCGGGTTCGCGTGGAACTCCGATGAGCCGTTACCACCCCAGGCGTCGATCTGTGCTGCGCACAAAGCCTGCAACTTGGCGCGGCGCGCCGCATCAGTGGTGTCGCTGTTGTTGGTGGTCGTTCCGATCGTCGCGCCGGGGAACGACACCGCGAGGTTGGGGTTGTTGCGGCACGGGTCAGTCGGCGCAGCGGAGAACTGCGCGCTGGCGCTCGGCGTCGAGAACAGTTCCGACATGTTCGGCGCGCGTTCGGCACGGTTGTAACCGCCGCGCACCCTGAGCCATTCCACCGGTTCCCAGCTACCCATCGTTTTGTACGTGACCACTTCCTGGCCGGTGCTGTAGTCGGAGTAGCGCGCGCCGAGTTCGAGCTCGAGACTGTTGATCAACGGCAGGTCCGCCAGCAGCGGGATCAGCAACTCGCCATACACTTCGTTGACGTCGACGGCCTCGTCGATGCTGCCGGCCGCGAACTGGCCAGCGGAGGTGTCGGTGATGTAGTCGCGTTCGCGCAACGAGTCGGGCGTGTATTCGTAGGAGTTGCGACGATACTGCACACCCATTGCGCCGCGCATTTCACCCGCGGGCAGATCCATGATGCCGCCCTGGCTGCCGGCTTCGAAGATCTTCTGCGACATCGAGTTGCGGTCGATCTGGTTCGACTGCAGGGCATCGATGCAATCCTGCGTTACCTTGAGTTTGGGATCGAAGGGACTGAGGCCACTTTCGCAGGTCAGGTACTTCGAGCTCAGGCCGGTTTCCTGGTAGCCGCGGCCGTAGTTTGGCGCCGACAGGATGCGTTGGTAGGTGTTCAGCGAGGTGAAGCCGACGTACTTCGTCTGCGTCTCGGATTCGCCGCTGGAACCGTACAACTCCCAGGTCCAGTCCTTGATGCCCCAGTCGCCGCGCAGGCCGAAGGCGATCTGGTACAGCTGCCCGGTGTTCTCGGTGCCGCGGGGCGGCAGGTAGCCGAGCTGCTGGTTCAGCTGCCAACCGGAGTTCGGACCGCACTTGCTCAGCGGTTCGCCGGTGTTGGGGTTGGTTTCGACAATGTAGCGCGCGCCGCCGTTGGGGTTCGTGAGCACGCCCGGCGCTCCCGCCGGGAGGTTGTTGGCGAGCTGGTAGTTGTTGCACGCGTTCAAGCCACGGAAGGGATTGTTCGCGTTGGCGCCCGTGGTGCCGATCGTGGCGCTGCCGGGGCGCGACTCGAGTAGCGTGCGCAACTCAGACGACACCGGGAAGGCCTGTGCCATCGTGCAGCCGCCGATTGGCGCGCAGTTCGTGCCGCGCGTGCCGCCCGCCAGGTATTCACTGCGGGTCTGTCCGCTCACCTGGCCCTGCGCCGGTGTCAGGACTACCGAGGGCAGGTAACGCGCATCACCGCCTTGCGTCGTGTGGAAGGGAATGACGACGCCGAAGCCGCCGCTGAAAGGTGCCGGTTCGCGGCGCGTTTCGGTGTTGGACGAGGCAAAGTGGAAGTTCGTGAAGGCCTGCACCGTGTCGGTGACTTCGAAGGTGCCGCGGCCGAACATGTTGTACGCATCGCGTGGGCTCGAGAGCCAGCGATCGTAGTCCACGCGGTTGGCGGTCGGGTTACAGGGCTTGCCACTGAAGGCTGCCGCGTTGGCTGCGGCCGTCCCTTGCGACGTAAAGTTACAGGTGATCTCGGTGGGATTCGCCGCGTTCGGTCCCTGCGTCACGTTGAAGCTCTGCGGCCCGTAATACACGGAGTTGACGCCGGTGCCTACCTGCGAGCTGCGCGTGAACAGCGTGCCATCGGGATTGAAGCCCCAGCCACCGCCGCGCGGCGTGTTGGCGTTGTTCGTGGTATCTGCTACGCAGGACAGCTGTGCGCCTGTCGTTGCATCGCGGCAGTTGCGATCGCTGAATACCTGGTGAATCGCCGTGATCGATGGCGCGTTGCCGCTCCAGACCTTCTGCAGATTGTTGAAGGTGCCGGTGGTGCCGCTCGAGGTATAAGAGGGTTCCCACGCAAATGAGTAGTCGCCCGAGCTGGAGTAGGGCGAGTCCATGACCTCGCGGAAGAAGTCGCGCTCTACCCACAGTGATTCATTACGCTTGCTGTACTCGAGGCCGATCAGGATGTGCGCCCGGCCATCGGCGACATCGGAGCCCATCAGCGTCGATACCTGATGTTCCATGCCGTCGCCCACCTCGTTGACACCGCCGCGCATGCGCACGCTCAGGCCTTCGAAACTGTCACGGAACTTGATATTGGTTACGCCAGCCAGCGCGTCGGCGCCGTAAACCGCCGAAGCGCCACCGGTGATGACTTCCATGCCGCCGATCGCAACGGTCGGGATGGTGTTCAGGTCCACCGTCATCGAGGCGTTGATCGGCATGGCGCGATGGCCGTCGATCAGCGTCAGTGCGCGGTTGGCGCCGAGGCCACGCAAGTTAACGTTGGCCGCGCCGGGTACGACGATACCGATCATGCCGGCATTATCCGGCAGCAGCGACATGTTGAACATATCACCGGTGCCACGGCCGCCGTCCATGCCGTTTGCGCCCTGCAAGCTCGTCACGGCGCCACCGTTCATGCCGGCGCCGCCGACCATGAACTGCGGCAGGTCGTTGAGGGCTTCTTCAACGGAAATAAAAGCGTTGTCCTCGAATTGCTGGATATCGATGGTCAGCAAGGGACTGTTGGTTTCAAGGTCGCGGCGCACGATGCGCGAACCAGTGACGACCAGTTCTTCGAGCGCGGCGGCGCGTTGCTGCGTTTGCTGTTGTTGCGGTGCCGGTGCCTCGGCTGCGTAAGTGGCAGTGATGGAGGCGCCCATTACCGCGCCGACGGCGACGCGCAGGAGTCTGGCTCTACAGGGGAAAGTGTTATTGCGGGACATTGGTTTTCTCCATTTTTTTATAATTGTTTGTTTTTTTATGTTTTGTTGCGGAGAACTATCGACTCGTCTCCCCCGTGAACGGTCATAAAAGCCAGGTAGCTTCCATAGGAAATGACGAATCATGACTGTATCGGCCAAATTGACCTTATCCAGCCAGCAGCCGCGCCCGGCCTTTGTTGGTTTTAGTGTGTGCCTGGCGGAATTGCTGCTGTGCGGCTTCGACTATTCGGTCGATAAGCGGACGGCTTGTTGGGGTGCCTCACCTCCTTTGCTCGATCAGGAAGCGCCGGAGGATACAAAAGGGCGGAAGGTCCGGCTTTAAAGGGCCTTAATCCTTGTGAAAAGATATGAAAGGCCCGCGGCACTGCACGGAGCGCAGGAATGTCCAGCATGAAATGCGAGTCATTCGCAGCGTGGAACCAAACGGTTTGGTCCGGCGCGACTGCGGCGGCTTACTTCTTCCAGCACCAGTCCGACGCGATGCGGGCGCCTTCGGCCAGCGCCTTGAACTTCAACCACACGACCTGCGGATCGATCGCGGCCTGGCCGACGTGGATGCTGAATCCGCAGTCGGTCCCCGCCATGACGTTTTCGCGGCCGACGAGGTCGGCATAACGCTTGATGCGTTGCGCGACCAGTTCGGGATGTTCGACATAGTTCGACTGGCATTCGATGACGCCGGGGCACAGGATCTTGCCCGGCGGCAGTTTGACTTTCTCGAACAGTGACCACTCGTGCGCATGGCGCGGGTTGGCGGCCTCGAACAGGATCATCTGTGGCTTGGCCTTGAACACGAGGTCGATGATGTCGGCAAAGGGCACGTCGTGGTGATGCGGCCCGCCGTAGTTGCCCCAGCACATATGCATGCGCAGTTGCTCGGCCGGGATGTTCTGCACGGCGTGGTTCAGCGCTTCGATATGCAGTTCCATGCGCTTGCGGAAGTCGGCCAGCGTAACGCCCGTCGAATTCATGTGGCGGCCCATCGCGAGGTCAGGGCAATCGATCTGCAAGGTCGCGCCGGAGCGCGCGATGGTTTCATATTCGGCGCGCATGCCTTCGGCGAGCGCGAACACGTAGTCTTCGTGCGACTTGTAGTATTCGTTCTTGAAGAAGATCGAGGCGACACCTGGCGAAGCCGCGCTCATGAAGGCGCGCTGCATATCGCCGGCGGCATTCTTCAGGTTGGTGACGTCTTCCTGTGGACCGTCGAGGTCCTTGACGCTGATCGGCCCGATGCAGCCCGGCGCATGCCGATGCTGGCGCGACGGGTCTTCGCCGACGCGGCGCGCGATGTCGGGAAAGTCGACGAGATCGTCGAACACGTAGCGATTCTCGCTGCCGCCGAAGCCATTGAGGCGATCCTTGATATAGGTCGCGTAACTGGGTTTGGATACTTCACCGTCATTGACGATGTCGATGCCGACATCCTTCTGCTTCTGGACGATGTCCCGCACCTCCTGCTGCACGCGCGTACGCAGTGCGTTCTGGTCGACGGGCACTCCATCTTCCCTGGCCCACATCGTCAGCGTCAGGTCTTTGCTGCGCGGCAAGCTGCCGACGTGCGTCGTAAGAAAGCGCTCGGTGCTACGAATCATGGAGATACCCTTCTGTTGTTATGGGAGCTACGGCTGGCTGGAGAGCGCCGGAGTATAGGCTGGCGCTTCGCGTTCGCGCCAGCGTTGCGAAAGGCCTTTCGCTATGCGAAGTGAGTCTGGAATTCAGCGTTCGTCCTGCTTGTCGTAACGCAGGAAATCGAACCCGTCGTCACTCTCGCTTTGCGGCGCAGCCTGGCGCGTGGGAGCGGGCAACTGGCGCGGAGCCGAGGCGGCGGGACTCAGCGCTGTCACGGCCGCGGGCGCCTTCGGCCACAGCGGTCGTTCGACACGCCACGCATACACGCCGATCGAGAAGGCATATAGCGCCAGCTTCAGCAACGAGGCCTGCAGTACATAGCGCGTGTTGCCGGAGAGTTCGACATAGCGAATGAACTCGCCATGCACGACCCACAGCACGAGCCATACGCCGAGCACCGCGAGTACGCCGCGCCAGCGTTGCTTGAGGAAGCGTCCGGTTGCGATCAGCATCCCGAACTTCATCAACTGGTTCAGCATTACGCGATGCCCAGTGCGAGCAGCAGTACGACGAAGGCGGAGTTGCGATACTTCTGGAGGATTTTCGTTTCCTGATCGGTGACGATCAGTTCGAGCTGCTCGTGGTCGTAGTCGCTGACCTTTTTGCCGGCCAGCGCGATTTCCACCTTGGCCTGCGCAATGGCTTTTTCGCGCAGCGCCTTGCGGTACCTGGCGGTGAGTCTGGTTTTGCCTGTGGTCAGCCAGTTGTTCATGAAAGAGGAAGGGCGCCGGACGCGATGAAAGGGGCTGTCAAGGATATAAGGCGCACGCGGCGCTTTGCAATGTGGTGAATTCTGCCAACCCTTGGCGCGCAACCCTGGTCGCGCTGTCCCTGTCGCTACGCCGGCCAGCCAATAAGATGCTGATCTGTATACCTTTACGCTAGCTGGCACAGCTTTGGCAAAGGCTCGCGTAAGGGCGGCTGTAAATGGCCGACCCCGCCGCACCCTGTATAGCCACTACAGTTGACGATCAAAGAGGAGCTCTGCCATGAACCTAATCGCCGCCCTTGCGATGCTTGCACTGCTGTCGGCCACCCTCGTGGTCGCCGTGCCCGTGCTGACCTTCGCCGCCGTGCTGGCCATCGCCGCGGGCTGCTTCTTCCTGTGGCTGCTACCGATCCTGATCATCGCCAACTCCGACAAGACGACCGGTGGCGAGAAGCTCTGCTGGATCCTCGCCATCCTCTTCCTGTCGTGGTTCGCCTGGATCCTGTACTTCTTCCTGGCGCCGATAAAACAGAAGCCGCAGCAGCGCTATCACTACTACTGAGCCAGCTCGGGCGGACAGACCGCCAGCTGTTGCGGCGCGCAGGCTAGTGCGCTGTCCCTGATGTTTCCCCTGCCACGCTCTTCCCGGAATGCCCACCATGAACTCGTATGACAGATACATCGCGAACCTGTCCCGCTCCCGCAAGCCGGCTGATGGCTCGCAATGGTTCGCCAAAATGCTGGCGCTGGTCTTTTTGGTGCTATGCGTGGCGATCGGGATGGCGGGGATCATCCTTCCGGTGATCCCGGGCCTGCTGTTTCTCGCCCTCGCCGTGATCATCGCTGCACGCCTGTTTCCGCCGCTGGAGCGGCGCCTGCGCCAGAACCCGATGTTCAGTCCCTACCTCGACAAGACTGACCACTTCTGGCGCCTGAGCCTGCAGGGCAAGGTCAAGTTCGCCTGCTGGCTGACCTTGAAGATCCTGTGGGATTCCTGCGTGCTGTTGTGCGCATACCTCGGCAAGTTCGTGGCCTGGCTGCGCAAGGATTCAGACGCGTTGTGATGGGGAAGGGACGAGCTGGTTTGCGCCCCTGCGGCTGGCTCTTCCTCGTTCTATTTGCTGTCCCAATGGAAGCGTAACTGGCGCTTCGTCAGCGGACACAAAAATTCCAGCGTCGTGGCGAACAGTTGCAGCCCGCGCGCATCCTTGTTGTGCTCGCCATACGCAGGATCCCCCAGCACCGGCAATCCAATCCCTGCGAGATGCCTGCGTATCTGGTGCTTGCGGCCGGTGATCAGCTCGATGTCGAGCACGCTGCTGTTGCGTACCGCATCGAAGCTGATCCGCGTGAAGCGCGTCAGCGCGGCCTTGCCGTCCAGTGGTGCGGCGATCTCGCCCTGGGCCGGCGCTTCCCCTTTTACTTCCACGCGATAAGTCTTCCGGATGCGCGCGGACTCGTCCTGCGCGGCAAACAGTGCTGAAAATGCCGCTGCGGCCTTTGCGGTATGCGCGATCAGCATCAGGCCCGCCGCTTCGCGATCGAGACGATGCACCAGAAATGCGTCGCGCTTCAGTGTCAGCTCGGCGATGCGCAACAGCGCGCAATGATCGCCTTCCCGCGTACCCTGTGCCAGCAGGCCCGATGGCTTGACCCAGACACTGTACTGCTTCTCGTCAGCAAGCAGTTGCGGCGCGGGTGGGACGAGCGCCAGCAGTTCGGGGTTGTACCACAGCGACAGCGTGTCGCCCGCCTGCAAGTCGAGCGTAGCGCGGCGCAGGCGCTTCGTCTTGCCGCCGCGCGTCAAGGTAATGGCGCCCTTTGCCATGGCATCCTTCAGGCGACCCTTCGGCAGCGCGGAGACGCGAGCGATCGCGTCGATCGCGGTTTCGGCGTCGCCGCCCTTGTGCGTAAGCGTGAAATGGCGGGTAGCAGTCACAATGGGAAAATCCGGATAGCCAACGAGCGAAGCGCGCTTTTATACTGCTCCCTACTTCCCTCCACAATTGAAATTTCCTGAAGCCCGCCGCACTCTCGCCCTTGTTCCAGGTCGGGGTTCGGCATCACGCTGCCGCAGGATGCGATAAAAGACATGACATGAGCGACCTTGAGTTATTGATCAACACCACAGAAGACATGCTCGCGGTGTTGAACAAGGAACTGGTCTACTGCGTCGTCAACGACTCGTACAGTCATGTGTTCGGCAAGCCGCGCGAGCATTTCACTGGCAAGCACATGGCGGAGATGTTTGCCCATGATCCTGGGCACTTCGAGCAGGTGCTGTTGCCGATCATGTTGCAGTGCCTCGGTGGGGAAATCGTGCACTTCGAGCAGTGGGTTTTGGTGCCGGGCTTCGGCCGGCAATTTCTCGACATCCGCTACTTCCCGCGCCGCGACACAGAAGGAGCCATCGACGGCGTCGTCGTGCGCGGCCGCAACCGCACCGACGTCATGCGCTCGATCGAAGCGCTCGAGCACAGCGAAGCGATACTGAATCGCACCGAGCGCATCGCACATCTCGGCGGCTGGGGTTTTGACCTCGCCAGCGGCCGCTTCCAGTGGACCGATGAGATGTACAACATTCATGAGGTGCCGCGCGACTTCGAGATTACCCCGGCAAGTCTCGACAGCCTGATCGCCCCGGTCGACCTCGAACCGCTGCACCAGACCTTCGAGCAGGCGCTACAGGGTACGCCGAACGAAATCATCTGGGAGCTGATCACGCCGAGAGGCAGGCGCAAGTGGATGCGCTCGCAGTTCTTCCCTGTCACGGAAGAGGGCAAGGTCGTGCGCGTTGAAGGCATCCTGCAGGACATCACTGAATTGAGGGATGTGCAGAGCGGCCTCGGCAAGGCGCTACAAGCGCTCGACAATCACAAGCGCGTGCTCGACGAACACACGATCCTCGTAACAGCGGATAGCCAGGGACAGCTCACGTACGTCAACGACAAATTCCTGCAGATTTCCGGTTACGCGCGCGATGAGCTGCTGGGCGCTAACCTGCGTACGCCGATGAATGGGCTCGATGGCAGCAAGCTATGGGCCGCGCTGCGCGCGGGCGAGGCCTGGCAGGGCGAAATCTGCAATCGCAGCAAGACGGGTAATCCTTACTGGATCTACTCGACGATCGTCCCCTTCGACTATGAGCACGGCAAGATCGAGGAGATCATTGCCGTCAGCACCGACATCACCGAGCTCAAGCGCACCGAAGAAACGCTGCGGCGCGCACAGAAAATGGACGCAATCGGGCAGCTCAGCGGCGGCATCGCGCATGACTTTAATAACCTGCTTAGCATCGTCGTCGGCAACCTCGAATTGCTGGAGGGCAGTGTGACCGCGGACGCAGAAGCGCTACAGCGGCTCGAAACCGCGCGCACGGCAGCGCTGCGTGGCTCGGCGCTGACGCGCCGCCTGCTGAATTTTTCGGCGCAGGCGCCGATCTCCGGCAAGGCACTCGACCTCAATACAGTATTGCGCGGCACCGAGGTGCTCATCAGCCGTTCATTGACGGCGCGCATCAAGGTGCAGATGCAGCTGTCGAGCGCGATCGGCGTGGTCGAAGTCAGCGAGCGTGATTTCGAGGATGCGATCATCAACCTCGCGCTCAACGCCAGCGATGCAATGCCGGAAGGCGGAGCGCTGACCTTTGTCACGCGTAATCTCCTGCTTGCGCGCCAGCAGTACATCAACGAGGTGCTGATTCCCGCGGGCGCCTATGTCGAGGTCACGGTAACGGATACCGGCCGCGGCATGTCGCGCGACATCATGACGAGAATTTTCGAACCCTATTTCACGACGAAGGCGAGCGACAAAGGCTCGGGGCTCGGACTGGCGATGGTCTACGGCTTCGTGCAGCGCTCGAAAGGCTGGATTCTCGTCGAGTCGAAGCCTGGCATCGGCTCATGCTTCCGCATGTTGCTGCCGCAATCAGCACAGGCCGCGGCCGCGCAGGCACCGACGCCGGCGACAAAGGAACAGCCGCCCCTGGCCGGCCATGAAAAGATCCTGCTCGTCGACGACGAAGTCGACATCCTGACGATGAACAACACGATCCTGTCCAGCAAAGGCTATACGGTGCTATGCAGCAACAACGGCGAAGAAGCGATGGGTGTGCTGGAGCAGGAAGCGAACATCGACCTGCTGTTCACTGACGTCGTCATGCCCGGACGCTTCAATGGTTTCGAACTCGCCGAAGAAGCCATCAAGCTGCGCCCGTACCTCAAAGTCCTGTTCACGACCGGCTACGCCAGGGTTCTGGGCGACGAGACACGCAAGCGCTGGGGCAGCAACATCCTGCAGAAGCCCTTCAGAAGTAACGAGATGACGCGCAAGGTGCGCGAAGTGCTCGATGCGCAAAATTAATTGGGGTCAGAGCCCATTTGTTTTATTAAGATGGTCGCCCGCCCTGGGTCTTAACAAATCAAATGGGCTCTGACCCCATTTAATTTATGAAAAAAGAAACCGATTACGCATACCGCGCCGAGCCCGGCGCGCTCGAAGTGAAGCAGGCGGTCGAGCTGGAAGTCCTTGCTGAAACCGATCTCGGCTACAAAGCCATCATCGACGATCGCTACATCGGCCTGATCTACCGCAGCGAAATTCCGCAGCCGCTGCGTGTCGGCCAGTACCTCAAGGGTTGGGTCAAGGCGATCCGGCCTGACGGCAAGATCGACCTCAGCATTACGCAGCTCGATAGCGAAAGCCGTGAAGATCTCGATGACGAGATCCTGCGGCATTTGCGCAAGAGTGGCGCCGCGCCGCTGGCCGACAGCACGCCCTCCGAAGAAGTGTTCCGCCTGTTCGGCACCAGCAAGAAAAACTTCAAGCGCGCGGTCGGCCGCCTGTACAAGAGTCGTGCGATCGTCATTGATAACGATCGGATCAGTCTTGCAGGCCCCGGCGCGCAGCCTGCACCGCATGGCAAAGCGCCAGCGGCCGGCGCCGCCAGGACAGCTACCGACGCGGAGAAGCCTGCTGCATCGCCGGCAAAACCCGTTTCGCCCTGGAAGAAGTAGCATGCAGGACCTTGATGGCTAGCTCCGGCAACATCTACGCGGACCTGGCCGGCTACTATGACCAGTTCTGCGCGCACGTCGACTACGCCGAGCAATGTGCATTCGCGCGTCGCGTGTTCCAGACCTTTGAAAGCTCCGGTGGCAAACACTATCTCGATCTCGCCTGCGGTACGGGCCAGCATCTGCTCGACATGCAGCGCCATGGCTTCGAGCCGCACGGGCTCGACAACAGCAGCGCGATGCTGGCGCTGGCGGCGCGGCGTTGTGCCGGCGCGCAACTGCAATTGTGTGATCTTGCCGCCTTCGAACAGCAGAACAGGTTCGATCTCGTCACATGCTTTCTGTATTCGATCCACTACGCGCATCCCTTTGACGCCGTCGAGCAAACGCTGCACCGCAGCTTTGCCGCGTTGAAGCGAGGCGGCGTATTGCTGTTCAACGCCGTCGATGCACGCGGTATCCGCAATGATGATGGCATTACCACGCACCTGCAGGATGGCGATGCGGCGCTCAGCTTCCAGTCGGCGTGGTTATATCGGGGCGAGGGTGAAGTGCTGGACCTGAACCTGCTCATTTCACGCAAGTGCGCCGCGGGTGAGCAACAGTGGCGCGACCATCATCGGATGACCGCGCTGACATTTCCGCGCCTTGAAGCCTTGCTGCAGGACATTGGCTTCGAGGTGACGATGCTCGAGCACGACTACGGCATGCTGCGCGGCTGGGAAGGCGAAAGCTTCAACGCCGTGTTCGTTGCCTGCAAGCCCTGACCTGCAGCACTACGGCGCCGGCTCGGTAACGGTCAGTACGCCATTCGCTTGCGCCTTTGTCGCCGATGCCCAGCTGTCTGGCTTATGCGACCAAGTCTGGTAATCTTGCCAGCGCCTCGCTTGCGCGCACAGCCGAGATACAAACCGACAAAAAAGGGGAAATAATAATGAAAGCACTCCTGACATACTCATGCATGCCATCCGCTGTTGCCGCGTCCCTGTTGCTGAGCGCACCCGCCATCGCCCAGCCCGGCGCCGTCAATCCTGACCTGCTCGATTGCGGCATGCAGGGCAGCGCTGAAATCATCTGCGGCACACGCGCGCCGGAAGATTTCGAGATCACGCCGGATGGCAACTACCTGATCGTCGCCAAGTTCGGCCAGGGCAGCGACCAGGCGCTCGATCTCTTCAATATAGCCACAAAAAGCTTCAGCGCGATCCCGCTGTCGGATGAGAAGAAAGAAGGCTGGGGCTCAGCGGCCTGCACGGAATCGATCGGCACGAAGGTGGGTGCGCACGGTTTATCGCTGACGCAACGCACGAGCGGCGAGTGGCAGCTCTATGTCGTCAATCACATCGAGCGTGAGTCGATGGAGATGTTCGAGCTGTTGCCCGAAGGTGATGCGTGGAAACTCGTGTGGCGCGGTTGCTTGCTTGCCGATCAGCCCTACAACGATGTGTCCGCGCTGCCCGATGGCAGCTTCGTCGCGACGCGTCCGCAGGCCATCATGAAAGAAGGCCAGGACCTGTTCGCCGGTGAACCGAGCGGCAACGTCGCGATGTGGACCGCAGCGGAGGGCGAGATAGTATTCGCCGGTTCCGAGTACGGTTACCCCAACGGCGTGATGGTGTCGCCGGATGGCCGCTATGCCTACATCAGCGGCTGGACCACGCGCAGCTTCCACAAGTACGACATCGACGCGATGCGCGAAGTCGGGCGCGCCGATTTCACTTTCATGCCGGACAACCTGACGTGGACGCCGGACGGTAAATTGCTCGCAGCCGGTATCAATGGCGTACAGGGCAATTGCCCGGTGGAATCGACGAATCCCTGCATCCAGGCATCGGTGGTGGCGGAAGTGGATACGGAAACGCTCGCGGTAACACCCGTGTTCGACAGCGCGGGCCAGGCGCTGATCAACGGCACCTCTGCCGCGATCGAAGTCGACGGCTCGGTATACATCGGTTCATTCCAGGGTACACGGCTGGTGAAAGTCCCGCGCTGAGGAGCCAGCGGGCCCGGGGCTTTCTCCTGCGTGGAGGTGCCGCGGTTCGTGCAAAGCGGTAGCGCTGAGGTGCAGGCGCTGCCGCTCCTCTGGGCGGGACTGCTACTCAGCCTCTTGCGCACTCAGGCTGGTCGCCAGGCGCGACGCAAGCTTGCAGCTCTCGATCTCCATATCGATGTCCTTGCTGAAGTACGAGCCGCTATCGGCGATGTTGTCGTCGAGCCACTCGTTGTAACCGTCGACCATCGCCCGGACTTCCTCGATCGCCGCGTCCGACAGCGCCGGAATGTCGACTTGCGCATTGCTCGTCTGCCGCGCCAGTTCCGATTCGATCAGCACGTTGTTCTGGATGAACTGGTGCGCTTCGTCCCGGTAGTGTTCCGCCATCTCGGGGGAAAAATCGGAGGCCATGCCTGACAGGATCATGTTGAGCGCAGTGCAACGCGACATGACGTCGGACATCTGCGCAGGATTCGAGGTGCCGAGGCTGCCGACGAGCAATTCGGCGATCGGGGTCCATTCGGGCTTGCTGGCAAAGGCTGCGCCGCTGTGCAGAAGCAGCATGCCGGTTGCCGCCATCACCGGCAATTTAGGGAAGCGGTTCATGGGAGATTCCGAGGGGTGGGTGTGGACCAAAGTTAACCCGTTTTGGCGTCCAGTGCCTCGATTTTCTGCCGGTGCGCCGGCAAATTCACATTCCAGACCAGCGCGCTCGCGAGCCCGAGGCACAGCGCGATGACGAAATACATTTGATTCAACGCGAGATAGGGTTCGAGGAGGCCGAGCGAGCCGGGCCCCGCGGAACGCGCGAAGTTCACCCAGGCCATGTAAAGCGCAAATTGCGTCGCCGCGACTTTGACCCAGCTCAGGCTCATGTGTATCGCGATGAAGCTGATGAAGGTGCCCTGGTAGATGCAGGCCTGGAGCAGCCCCACGCTCATCAGGAATGTCGTCGAGGCCCACGCGGCTTCGCTGAGGCCAACGCCGAGCGCGAGCAGCGCGTACAGCAGCATCATGCCGATGTAGAACTGCCGGATGCCTTTCACGTCGATGAAGTGGCCTAGCGCGAGACCGAACACCGCTGCAATCGGGCCGGTAATCGCGATGTACGAGTTGTAGGCCGTGTTGGCGTAACCCAGATCCTGCACGACCACGATCGTCGCCAGTGCAAGCCACAGGCTGTGCGCGAACAGGAACAGGAAGGAGGCGCCGGCCAGCAGCAGGCTCGCCGGCAGGAACAGGACCTTCATCAGGTTTACCCCGATATCGCTCCAGCCGGAGGCACGCAAGCTGATGGAGCGCGCCGTGGCTTCACCCGGTGTCCACGGAAGAATTTTTTCGCCGGCGCGTTCGCGCACCGCAATGCTCCAGAACAGGATCAGGCCAAAGGCGATCAGCAGCATCGCGGCGATGCCGGGCAGTCCGTAGCTCACCAGCACAAAGGCGCTGATCGCGCCGGAGCCGGAGATGCCAATGACCTGGCCCATCGCCATGAAGGAATTCGCGCGGCCGTGTTCGCTCGCTGGCAACACGTCGATGGCCATGCCGTCGACCGCCACGTCCTGCGTCGCCGAGAAGCAGTTCAGCACGAAGCACAGCGTCGTCAGCACGACGATGTTGCCGAGGCCATCGGGAAAGAAGGCGAAGGCCAGTCCGGCGAACAGCATGCCCGACTGCGCGAGGATGACCCAGGGCCTGCGCCGGCCCATCGCGAGGAAGGTAAAGCGGTCCATCATCGGCGCCGCCAGTAATTTGAAACTCCAGGGCAGCGAGGCCACGGCGATAAAGCCACCGATGGTCGCCGCCGACTCGCCGCGTTCGGCCAGATAGCCTGGGATCGCAGTGTTGACGAGGCCGAAGGGAAAGCCCTGCGCGAGATAAAGTATGAAGAAGGAAAAGAAACGAAGAACGCGGCTTTCGGCGAGGATCAGCGTCATGTTGGATATCATCGAGCTTATGGTTATTGTTGGTACTGCTCCGGGACGCAATGTACAACGGATACGCGGCGCCGGAACAGCTCAGGAGCGTTGAATCACGATGAGTGCGCGCAAAAGCCGGCTTGACCGCCTGCTCGCCAAACACCTTGGTATCAGCCCCGATGCCGTGCGGCCGCTGCTCGCGCAGCGCCGCATCAAGGTGGATGGCAGGATCGCCGATGCGCGTGAGCAAATGGTCGATGGCTTCAGTGTCATTACGGTCGATGACGATGTCGTGCAATCGCAGGCCGCGCGCTACGTCATGCTGCACAAACCGTGCGGCGTGCTGAGCGCTACGTGCGATCCGAAACATCCAGTCGTCACCGATCTGATTCCCGCCGCAGAGGACCTGCACATCGCCGGCCGGCTTGACCTGCATGCAAGCGGTCTGCTGCTGCTGACCAACGACGGCGCGTGGTCGCGGCGCCTGAGTGCACCGGAAAGCGGTGTTTGCAAGCGCTACGAGGTCACGCTGCGCGATCCATTGAATGCTGATTACGTGGCTGCGTTCGCCGCGGGTATGTATTTTTCCTTCGAGGACATCACCACGCGTCCGGCGCAACTTGAAATTCTCGGCGAACGCACGGCGCGCGTGACCCTGCAGGAGGGTCGCTACCACCAGATCAAGCGCATGTTCGGCCGCTTTCGCAATCCCGTGCTGACGATACATCGCATTTCGATTGGGGCTTTGACTCTCGATGCGAAGCTGCACACTGGCCAGAGCCGGGAACTTACGCCGGATGAAGTTGTTGCTGCTTGCAGGCCGGGGTAGATAGTTGACGGCTCTGCTGGTTGCGCCAGTGCGCTGAGCAGTTGCGTGTTCTGGACACCCTCGGGCAGAACCAGCTGCGGGTTCCGTGGGTGTCTGCCTTGCGCGGCGGCAGCAGCAGCGAACAGCTAAATGGGGTCAGAGCCCATTTGTTTTGTTAAGACGTCTGGCTAATCGAGTTTTTGTAACCTGTCGTCGCTGCTGGCCCCATCTGCGCTATCCAGACTTCTGAGAAGCAGATCCGGGATTCTGCGTTTGTCGGCGTCGACGACGCGAATCCAGCAACCACGCGAACGCGCAACTGCATCCGCCCGTGCCGGGTCTGTGCGGCTTCAGGTCGACTATAGCGAGCGGTTGCATGAAGCACCTGGGTGAAGATCACATACAAAGCGCAGCTTTTTGCTCGGCGGCGCGCCCCTCGCAAGTACGTGACCAGCACGAATGGTCTGCGGAATGGCGAATAGCCCGTGACCGCCAACGCCTTCAAGCGACAGCAGAAGGGTCACGGAAACCTGGCGTTCGACCGCAACACTGAACCGGGAATAGTAAGCGCCGAATCGGCAGTATTCAGCACAGACGCAACTCGCCATGCGATCGCTGAAGTACAAGCGAGTCCATAACCGCAGAAATTGTCTTCCTGCATAAATAGGCTCTGACCCCATTTAGCTCTGCTGCCGCCACACAAGGGTGACACCCGCGGAACTAGCAGCTGGTTCTGCCC
>JBEGWB010000021.1:0-9146 GCA_041178065.1 Pseudomonadota bacterium
GCTGGCGCGTTATGAAGTCGGGGGTCGCCGGCTGTTCGCCGTCCCGGCGGCGCCAGCGGACTCGCTTAATCCGACTTCTCCCCGCGCAAAAACGCTCGTTATAGCCCCCCTGAAGCAGCACACACTCGGCCGCTGGCGATACAGTTGCGCGTTCGGGTGGGTGTTGGCTTTGTGTCAGACCACAACTCGCCAAAGGGCGTAACAGCCCAATTAGCGAAGCGTCCTAATCAATCAAATGGGCTCTGACCCCATTTAACTGTCGCGGAATCGGCAGCTGGTTCCTCCCGAGGGTCGGGGCTGTGCTGCCTCTGGGGCGATTCCGCGTCTGCCGCGTGAACAAAGGCCGGTTCAGCCGAGCTTGCTCGGCTGAAAGCATCTCCGCATCGCGGAGATGCAGCCCGCCGCCGCTTGCGGCATTCCGCATGCGGTGGTGGCGCCGAGGCCTTTGTTCGCGCGGCAGACGCACGCTCCGCGCGCCCCAGAGTCAGCACAGCCCCGACACTCTTGCGCCGACACCAGCAGCAACTCCGATCCCGGGGGTGTCCAGACAGCGCAACTACCCAGCACAGGCAACTACCCAGCACAGGCAACTACCCACAACAGGCAACGGTTCAGAACAGGCAACGGTTCAAAAATACAACGGTCAAAGAATCACTCCGGCGCCGTAAGTATCACAAAACACGTACGCAGTCGGCCTTCTATGGTGGCCATGCCACCACGGGGAGGATCAAAGCCTGATCTTCAGTTCCACCAGCAAAGGCAAATGATCCGACGCCATGCGTGCGATGCGCGAGCCGGGGACCTCGATGCTCGCGACTTCAACCTTATCGTTGATGAAGATGTGGTCTATGCGGAACCAGGGGAAGCGACTATAGAAAGTGTTTTTCGGCTTGTGCTTGCTGACCTGCAACTGCGCGTCTTTCAGCTGATCGGTAATCAGCCGGTAAGGGCGTGTCGAAGGATGGAAATTGAAGTCGCCGCAGAAGACCAGCGGCTCATTGCCCTGCAGCAAGGGACGCATCCACGAATCACCCAGAAGCTCCCTCGTTTGCTGCATCTGCTCGGCGGCGGCAAGCCCGAGATGCGTGTTGACGATATGCACATCCTTGCCGTGGAAACTAACCGTGACCCACAGCGCGCCGCGCGGTTCGCGGTTGGAGCCGGGTTTTACGCCGGGCAGAACGCCCGTCTTGATCGTCTTCATCGGCAGATGCGTGAGGATCGCGTCGCCATACTCCTCCTCCTCGAGGCGAAGCGCCGGATGGAACTGGTAGTTCATCTCGAGCAATTCCGCGATCAGTTGCGCCTGGTCATCCTTCGCCGAGCGAATCTTGCGCAAGTCGAGTTCCTGCAGGCAGACGACGTCGGCGCGCGCCTGCGCAATCACGCGACTGATGCGCGCGACGTCGAGTTTGCCGTCGAGGCCGATGCAGCTGTGCACGTTGTAGGTCATGACGCGCAGTGTCTCGCCGACCTCGGAGGTCGAGAATGGACGCCAGCGTGGCGGCACATCGAAGCACTTGCGGCCGAGGAAGTGCAGCGCGGCGGCGCGCAGTTCGCTGGGCCGCAGGTAGTTCTTGCGGTTGTCCGGGAGCTGCGTGTCTTTCGGCAGCAGGCTGAATGCGTTGGTTTCTGCGTGGGTCAGGCCGGCGTGCGAACCGTTTTCCTGCACGAAGGTGATGTTCTCGCTGCCTTCATGCCAGCCGATGAGCGTGATATCGCCGGCGCACTGGTGACGAATCAGGCGAATCAGGTCTTCGCGTATGTCCTCGAGGAAGGGATGTTCCTTGCCAAACAGTTCGGCGGTCTGCTGCGGCAGGCGATAGCGACCCTTGATCGTCGTGGCGATCAGCTCGCCCTGTTCATTCTCGACGACGGCAACTGGAACCTTGTGTTCCTTCACCAGCGCGTCGGCAACCACCTGTAATTCCTGCGGCCTGTATTTCCTGTCGGGGTAGATGAAACCGATTGGGCCCAGGTTGGCCACCAGCATCTTGTTTTCCTCGAGATCCTCCTCAACGATCTCACCATGCTTGTGAATCTCCCTGTGGCTGCCGAGCAGACAGCAGCGCTGCACGTTGGCGCCACGTTTCAGCACTTTCATCAACGGCGTGTTCTGTTCTAGCTTCGCGAAGGAGCGGTTGATCGCTTCCTCGATCTCGTAACCGGTTAACTTGAACAGCGACGTAGCCTTGCACTGGCCATGGTCCGAATAGATCCATACGTCATACTGGCGCCATGGCGCCCGTTGCGCGGCGGTCCACACCCGTTTTATCGCGTGGTCGATCCCCTTGAGGCACCAGTGCGCGAATTTGGAGTTGGGGCCGCGGCGGTGCGCCTGTTCGTCGAAACCGACGAAGTTAAGCTGCACGATCGGCAGGCCGCGCTCGATGTCGAGCTTGGCGCCGACGACGACCATTTCGCGCAGCATGATGCTGGCGACGACGCGCTGCGGGATGAACTTCAGCTCCATCAGGATGCTGCGTCCGCGCGATACGCCGGACAGGAAGTCGGCGAAGGCAATCATGATCTCCACGCCCACCAGGGCCGTGATACGCACGACACTGCCGAGATTGGTCAGTATCAATAGCGCGATCGTAAAGGGGTTGGCCGCTTCGAACAGATGCTTCGGGCCCAGCGTCGATGCGCAGAAGTGTGACTCCGCGGCGCCGCCGGTAAAAATGTTGCAGTAGGCGCTGCCGTCCTTCATCAGCGGTTCGCCATCGCACTGCTGGCTCAGTTGTTTCTCATAGGCCGCGGCCGCCGGCGGCTCATACATCAGCGTGATCTTTTTTGCCTTCGGATCCCGGAACGCGAATGCGGGAACACAGGTTTTGACGCCGTAAAACAACTCGCCCTGCACGGCAGGCGTGCTCGCCGGCAGCCCGGAGTAATGACTTTGCTCCTGGTAGTTCTCGCGGTCGAGCAGGCGTTTTAGAAAAGGCAGTTCGCCGCGGTTCAGCGCCCGGCGGAACTCGATCTGCGACAGGCCATCGATCTGGATCATGACGAGGCCGGGCCGAGCCGGCGAACCGACGTCGATCGGGTATCCAAGAATCCTGGCCAGCCAGTGGCTGCGGCTGGCGAGACGGCGGAATTTTTTGAGCAAGGTTTCGATGCGGACGATCATGTAATTCCAGCAGGGTCGCTTTCCCTGATTAGAGCTCTTATGACGCTTTCTTCTCGCCGAAAAGTGCGTTCGTGATCGCCTGGTCGCCGGAATGGAGGACGCCGGCGAGGATATCCCACTCAGCCTTGATCAAGGCGATGACATTGGCCAGTCCTTCCTCCTCGCCATCGCTCCGCTGGGCCTCATACTCACCTGCGGTGATCTTGTAGGTGCTCAGTGCTTTCTTTGCCGTCACCGGCATCGAAAATTTATTCGCCGTCAGCAGCGCGCCGGCGGCTTGTTTGCGCAAGCGGTACGACGACATGCTCATCATTTCCTGCAGGGCTGCAGAGTAGCTCGCGACGCTTTCGTCATAGAGCAGGCGTCCGTTGAGATTGTCGATGACCACTTCCCGTACGCCCGAGGCGTCGAGCGCGACCACCGGCAAGCCGGCGGCCATCGCTTCCGTCAACACCATGCCCTGCGTTTCACTCTTCGACGAGAACGCGAACAGGTCCATCGCCGCGAGCGCATCGACCAGCTCAGGACCCTGACGGGTGCCGGCCATGATCAGGCGCTCCGTGAGGCCCTTCGCGGCGAAAAGGTCGCGGATTTCCTGTTCCGAGGTGCCCGTGCCAATGACGAGAAACTGCGCATCTGCGTTCGCCTGCATCGCGTCAGCGACGGATTCTGCGAGGAAGCGCAGGTTCTTTTCCGGCGCGAGGCGGCCGAGATGGCCAATGACGAAGGCTTTGGCTGGAATGTGTAGCGCGGCGCGTCCGCGCTTGCGCTCGCCGGCGGCAAAGCGCTCGAGATCGACGCCGGTCGGTATCACGCTGACCGGCTTGCGTACGCCGCGTTCGATGATGAGGTCGCGAATGCTTTCGCTCGGCGCGAATACGTGGTCGCAGAGGTTCGCGTAGTGCGTGGCCAGTTCGATGATGAAGGTCTTGAACTGGGGGGAGTCGCCCGGCACGTAATGCGTGTATTGCTCGTACAGGGTGTGATGCGTGAATACCAGCGGCAGGCTGAGATAACGCGCGAGCCTGACGGCCGTCATGCCGAGCAGGAAGGGGTGATGCGAATGGATGATGTCGGCGCCAAAAGCCTTGATGTTATCGCTGAGGCCGGTCGGGATTGGAAGCGCGACGGAGAAGTCGCTCGCGTTGAAGTTCTGAATCGCAGGCACGCGAATGACATCGATTTCATCCTTCGGCGCTTCGGCAAATTCCGGCGCGACGATGAGCACCTTGTGGCCAAGGCTGCGGTACTGCTCGGCAAAGGTCGAGACCGAGCGTGCGACGCCGCCGACATGCGGCAGGTACGTGTTTGTCAGGAACACGATATTCATGCGGGGACCCCGTTGCGCGTCAGGATCAGCGAGGTGATGCCGGGCTCCGGCGCGACCGAGCCAAAGCCGGGCAGACACACGTCGATCTGCGGCGGAGCCGCGCGCCAGGCTTCATGCCACTGCGCTTTCCAGATGACGACGACCTGGTCTTTCGAGTCCGGCACGATGGTTACGGTTATGGTGCCGAAGGATGTCGGCGCCGGTCCGAAGCTGATGAAGGTTTCGTGATCGAGCCAGCGCGGCGGAATGCCAGCGGCGAGGATCAGCCTGTTTCCTTCTTCACGCACGAAGCAGTTGCGGATCAGCAGCACCCATTCCGCGGCGGCCCACACGTGATGGCCATCGCCCATGCAACCGCCGAGCGTGTGCGGGTGGATCGCCTCGGGCCATTGGCCGGTGTGGGTCGCGAGGCGCGCAACGCTGTCCATGAGATCGAGATAGCGCGCATCGCCAGCGCGCAACAGGATCTGCGCGACTTCCAGCGTCAGGTAGGCGTTCAGGCCCGAATGGATCATGTCCTGGAAGAAAGCGCCGTCGACGAAGCACTTGTCGAGCAGGAATTCGACGGTGTCGAGCAGGCGTGGATCATCGCTCGGACAATCCTGCAGCGGATAACCCACCGCGATCGAGCCGATGGCGCCTGCGTCGAGGCGCCGGTAGGGCGAGGCTGGCATCGCCAGGCGTCCGAGTCGCTCGGCGCAACCGGCGAGGCTGCGGTCCACTGCTGCCTGGAATTCGGCGGCGGCCTGCAGGTATTTGCCGGCTTCGGCCTCGTCGGAGGGGCCGATCAGCTCGGCCGCGGCGCGCAGGCCGTTGATGCACCAGAAGTCGTCCCAGTAATAGTAGTCATTCGGACCGAGGTGCTCGGCGCTGAAGCCCGCGGGCAACAGACCCGCATGCGGGCTCGGCGGTTGTTCGGGAAGGCGTTTGCGCGTGATCCAGTGCGCGCCGCGCCTGATCGTCGCATGCCATTCGGGCGGCATGCGCGTGCCTGTCATCTGTTCGTAACGGCGCAGGATCCACAGCACTTCGCCGTTGGCGTCCCACTCTCCTTCCTGCGAACGGAAGTAGCCTAGCGCCGTCTGGCGTTCAGGGAAGCGTGCTATCGCGCGCTGCGCGCGCTTGTGCAACCCGACGCACAGCAAGGCATGAATGATGAAGGCGGCGTCGCGGAACCAGAAGCGTTTGTAGGTATAGGGGCCGGGATAGACATCGGCCGGTGAATGCATGATCAGCGAGCTGATCGCGGCGTTGTAGAGGAACTGGTACTTCGTGTCCGGGCAGGTCAGGCGGCAGGTTTCCTGGCGCAGTTCCGACCAGCTGTTGGGCTGCAGGTTTTCACTCGCCGCGCCGGGCAGTGGAATGCGCACCGACATGTCGATCTTGTGGTTGGCATCGAGCGGAAAGAAAGCCGCGGTCGTCAGCAGGCCGGCGTGACATGAAAGCTCGCTTTTCTCCGGCTGGTTCAGCATTTTCAGCCGGACGTCGCCGGCGCGGTAATCCGATATACGGTGATGCGTAGCCGCTTCGCTGAATTCGAGGTGGTGCTTGTCGTCGACGATCCAGCCGCGCCGATTGTCCATGAGTTTTACCTTATGCAGGAAACTTATGCCTTCAGGATTATAGGGACGCAGCGATAACACCAGCCAGCCGACGCGGTCGGCCTGTGCCTGCAACTGCATGACGCATTGCGCCTGCTGCTTGTAGAGGTCGACGAAGCTGGTCGTCGTCAGCACGAGTTTGTCGCGCACCGACCTGGTCGTGATGCTGGCCGCTGATTCGGTATTGAACACCTGCTCGCACTCGTCGAGTTTCGACGGAAACAGCGCCGTGCCATCTTCCGCGATGATCCACGCGTCGAGCGACCAGCTATCGTAGAACGGCGTCAGCAGGCCACGCGGATCGACCAGCGGCAACTGTTCCGAGTCCGGATAGCCGATAGCGGTCCAGTTACGATGCGTCAGGTTGATGTGCGAAGCTGAAAAGGCGCGCGGGATGAACGAAATGTTTTTCGGGTCGTACTGCTTCTCGATCCAGTAGGGCCAGATCCAGTCGAGGTTGTGCTGGATGACTTTGGAGTTTATGACGCCGCGCGCGTGGAAGATCACGCCTGCACGCAATAGTTCGATCGGTTCACCGACCTCCGAGGGCTGCGCGAGGTTGCGCAGGCGCGCGAGAAATGCGATCGGATCGATAAAACCCTTGCTCTGCGCAGCCTTGCTGATGATGTAGCGGTACGGGACCAGCCTGCTCCAGCTCATGCTCAGGGCGCTCCCTGGTCATTCCCGGCGGTGTAAGCGCCCAGCGCCTTCCTGGCGATATTGTTGAAGTAGACGATGGCGATGATCGTGCAGATGAAGCCGAAACCGTACAGTGCCCATTGCATGGGGCTGCGTGTCATGCCGCCTTCGCTGATCTGCGCCAGGTCGGAGATCAGCGAGCCCACGTAGACGTTGTGCAGCGAGAAGGGGATCAGGCCAAGCGTGGTCCCGAGCGCGTAACGCGAGAAGCGGAACCTGGTCAGGCCGAAAAAATAGTTCGAGAGCTTGCCAGGGAAGAAGGGAATCAGGCGGGTGAGCAGCACGACCTTGAAGTCGTTCTTCGCCATTTCGTCATTGATCAGCCTGAGTTTGCTCCTGTCCTTGACGTAGGCGCGCGCGCGTTCGCCAAACAGATAACGCGCCGCGAGAAACGCGATCGAGGCGCCTAGCGCGGTGCCGAGCACGACGTAGACCGTGCCGGGCACGATGCCGAACACATAACCGGCCCCGGTCGTAAAGAACACGCCGGGCAACAGGAACAGCACGACCAGAGCCATGAGACCAATGAACAGCACCGCTGCCATCGCGCCTTGCTGGTCGACCCACTCCAGTAGCTCGATCAGTTTCAGGTGTACGTCGAAGTACATGGCCACTGCGAGGATCGCAGCGACGAATACGATGCCGCCGATGATGCCGGCCAGCGAGCTTTTGAGGCCGCCGCTGCCGTTGTCGTCACTTGCTTTCGTTGCGCGGGTTGTGCTCATACGGCAGTCGAATCACCTGGGTTTATGGCCTTGTAATTGCTGGGGATTGCAACAGCGAAGCAGGACTGTTTGAAGCGGGTAGAGCCCCCAAACAGCAGCCGGAAAAGCCTCTTTTCTGCAGCAACAACAGGTGAATGGCGGAACCGGGCCAGGTGGGCGTGGTTTGGCCGCATGCCTGGCCGCGGCAGTGCAGCAAAATGTTCACGCATCACGTAAGTTTTACCGGCGGCTCAGGTGTTGAGCGCGGCTTCGAGCGTGATCGTCGCGTTCAGCAGTTTGGAGACGGGGCAGCCGGCTTTCGTCTTCATGGCAAGATCGTCGAACTGCGCCTTGTCGATGTGCGGGACACTGGCCTTCAGCGTCAGGTGCACGGTGGTTATCGCAAAGCCTTCGCCAATTTTTTCGAGCGCCACGCGCGCCGTCGTGTCGAGCGTTTCCGCTGCGAAGCCTGCATCGCCAAGCGCTTTGGACAGGGCCATCGTGAAGCAGGCGGCGTGCGCCGCCCCGATCAGTTCCTCGGGATTGCTGCCGCGGACGCCTTCGAAGCGGGTATTGAAGCCGTAGGGATGCTCGTTCAGCGCCTCACTTTCGGTGGAAATCGTGCCTTTGCCTTCCTTGATCGTACCGTTCCAGTGCGCGCAGCCGCTCTTGATGATCTTGTCCATTCGCCTATCTCCGCTTGTGTATTGCGCTGGTGATGCAAGGCGCATGCCTTGCTGGTCAGGCATCAGCGGCTTGACTATGATGCGGCTGCATAAACAAGGAGTTACCAATTGTTGAATCCCGCCCAATGGCAGGCCCTGTGGCTGACCTTGCAACTGGCCGGCATCGTCACGCTGATCCTGGTCTGCATCGGTACGCCGCTGGCGTGGTGGCTGGGACGCACGCGCAGCTGGTGGAAGGGACCGGTCGCCGCGGTGGTTGCGCTGCCGCTCGTACTGCCGCCCTCCGTGCTCGGCTTTTACCTGCTGCTTGCGATGGGGCCCAGCGGGCCGCTCGGTCAGCTCACGACCTGGCTTGGCATGGGCCTCTTGCCCTTTACCTTCACCGGACTTGTCATCGCCTCGATCTTCTATTCGCTGCCTTTCATGGTGCAGCCGCTGCAGACTGCTTTCGAGGGCATCGGCGATGGACCGCTTGAAACCGCGGCGACGCTGCGAGCGTCTCCGCTCGATGCCTTCATCACTGTCGCCATCCCGCTGGCGATGCCGGGCTATGTCAGCGCGGCGATCCTGACCTTTGCGCATACGCTTGGCGAATTTGGCGTCGTGCTGATGATTGGCGGCAACATTCCCGGCGCGACTCGCGTGGCGTCGGTGCAGATTTATGACCACGTGCAGGCGCTCGACTATGCCGAAGCGCATCGGCTCGCCGCGGTGTTGCTGGTCGTCTCCTTCGTGATCCTGCTCGGCCTGTACACATGGCGGCGCCAGCCGCGGCAGGTGCTGTGATGAGCGCGTCTGACAGCGCTGCGCGGAGCGGCAGCGGGATCCAGGCAAAGTTCCGCGTGCAATGGAATGGCTTTGCGCTCGATGCTGAGCTGGATTTACCGGGGCGCGGCGTCACCGCGCTGTTCGGGCCCTCGGGTTCCGGCAAGACCACCTTGCTGCGTTGCATTGCTGGTCTGGAACGCGCGCCGCAGGGCCGGCTCGTCGTCGACG
>JBEGWB010000022.1:0-10762 GCA_041178065.1 Pseudomonadota bacterium
TTATCAGTCGCTGGAGATCGCTACTCTTGGATTCACTGACAGGCTTGATGACCAGAATTGGTTTCCATGAGACTCTCAAACATACTGATAGCAAACCGGAACATGTTGTTCTGGCGCTGGAAATATCGCGATTTGGACACCTGAACAGTGGCAAGGGCTCTGATCTGGGCGACCGGGTTATTGCAAGCATTGCTAAACGCCTCACCAAAATCTTTCTGAATGTCTCCGCCATAGGAAGAACAAATGGTGACCATTTTGTCCTTTTTTTCGAGAATATCGCCAACGTTGAAGAAGAGGTTGCGCGGCTACGAGACTTTACTCAAAGGCCGATCCTAATTAATGGAGAAGTGATAGTACTCGGTGTCAGGGTGGGAGTGGCGCGTGGAACTGATATCAAAACCGGCAATTCGACAAGTAGCCTGCTGCATGCCGCCGAGACTGCGTTGCATCGCTGCAAGAACAACAATCTCAAGGTTTGTTATTTTAGCCAAAAGTTTGAATCGGACGCCGCGCGTGAACATCGGATCGAGAATGACCTCAGGGTCGCCCTGTCAACAAATGCTGCAGAATTGCACCAGGCCATCAGCAATAACGAATTTGAATTAGTTTACCAGCCGATTGTTGGTGTCTTGCATGGCGTCCTGGATGGTTTTGAAGCGCTTCTCCGATGGAATCATCCCTCACATGGAGAGGTA
This sequence comes from Pseudomonadota bacterium, assembly GCA_041178065.1. Classification (GTDB taxonomy): domain Bacteria; phylum Pseudomonadota; class Gammaproteobacteria; order Pseudomonadales; family Pseudohongiellaceae; genus CAILUG01. The sequence goes on from JBEGWB010000022.1 coordinate 696, forward strand.
TCGCCGGCGGCTTTCATACCAATTGCCGAAGACATCTCGATAATGGATGTTCTGGGAAGCTGGGTCATTCGAAAAGCTTGTCTCGATGCAGTTGGCTGGCCACCAAAGTCTGATGGCAGCTTTCCGTCGGTTAGTATCAATGTAAGCCCGACCCAGTTTATTGAGCCTGCCATTCTAATAAGCGCAGTACGCACGGCCATAAAAGAATCGGCCATTGAGCCATCGAGAATCCATCTGGAAATTACTGAGTCTGCAGCGTTTTCGGCAAGTATGAGAGAAGCTCTCACTGAACTGCGCAGTCTGGGCTGCATGATTGCGCTGGATGACTTTGGTACCGGCTACTCATCGCTTACCCAGCTGCACACGCTCCCGCTGGACTACGTAAAAATCGATCGTTCGTTTATCAGGAACCTCTGTTCAAATGATCCGGCAGAGGATAAACGTTGTGAAATGATGACTAAAGGTATACTGGCGCTTTGCGATATTCTGTCATTGGTTACTGTTGTCGAGGGGGTTGAGACCAAGCCTCAGGTAGACCTGCTTAAACAGCTGGGTGCCAATCTGCTCCAGGGGTATTTTTACTCAAAACCAATAAAAATAGCGGCCGTGCCTGACTTCATCCAGCAACACACTTGAGAGCTCATCCGGGTGGAAAACCTCGACCACGTTACCTCATTAGCAAGAACGCTTTCGTCGGCAAATTGCAGGAGCAAAAAGAAACTGTGCGAGCAATTCTTGATACTTCGCAAAGAAACAATAAGACGGTAGGTGTCATCGATGCTCTGCTTTGGTCGGGCGATTATCGACGAAGCTTTTCGGAGTGGGCCATGGCGATGGCTGGTACTGAACCCATTTTGCGGTTTGATATAGAGGGGATTCGGGCCTCAAAAGACGCAACTCTAATGCAAGAGACCGGCAGGAGTTTAGTCAGCGTACTGGAGCAGTTGGTAACTCAACACCAATCCATCCCGAAAAACTTCTGATTCCTGCAAGTGTGGTCGGAATCAAAGGAGTCAAATCAAAGGGGTCAATCAAAGGGGTCAGAGTAATTTGATCGACCAGATGAATTCGATGCAACCCCACCCCGCAGGAGTCGATGGACAGGCTTTATTGCTGGAATAATCGGCACATCCTCGCTTCGAAGACTCTAGCGCAAGCGCAACTCTGTAGGGCCAAATAGCAGCTCTGACCAACACCCGAGGACCTCGTCGCGATGGACTACCAAATGACGCCCACGCGCGCCCTGATGAATCGCATCGTGTTCGGCACGGATACTCGCGCCGGGCGCCTGTTCGACCTGGCGGTGATCCTTTGCATCATCGCTAGCGTGGCGGCGGCGCTGCTTGATTCGGTGCCTGCGCTCAACCAGCGTTTCCACGCCGCGTTCTACCTGATGGAGTGGTTCTTCACCATTCTGTTCACGCTCGAATACCTGTCACGACTGTATTCCAGCCCCGCGCCGCGCCGGCAGTATGTGCTGAGTTTCTTCGGGCTCGTGGACTTGTTCGCCATCTTGCCCACGTACCTGTCGCTGGTGCTGCCGGGGGCGAGCTTCCTGATGGTGCTGCGACTTCTGCGGGTATTGCGCATCTTCCGCATCCTCAAGCTCGTACGCTTCATGGAAGACGCCAACATCCTGGTGCGGGCCTTGATGAGCGCGCGGCGCAAGATCCTGGTCTTCCTGTTCTGCGTCGTGATCCTGAATGTGATATTCGGATCCTTGATGTACGTCATCGAAGGGCCCGCCAATGGCTTCACAAGCATTCCGGTGGGTATTTACTGGGCGATCGTGACGATGACGACGGTGGGCTACGGCGACATCAGCCCACACACCGGTTTCGGTAGACTGCTGGCCTCGGTCGCCATGATTGCCGGGTACGCCATTATCGCAGTGCCCACCGGCATCGTCAGTTCCGAGTTGATGAACGAGTTTCAGAATAAAAACAGGCAGACTGAACGCGACTTTACCGTGGTCTGCGAGGGCTGCGGCCGCCGCGGCCATGATCGCGATGCGCATCATTGCAAGCAGTGCGGGGCTACGCTGCCGCTGTGAGCGGCAGCGTATTCAGTGCCGTAGAGATTGGGAGCTGCTGCCTTTCATCCATTGGCCGAATTCGATATGGATCGCCCCGACCTTAGTAAACGCAGCGTTGCCACTCACCAGATTTTTACCCGCTCCTCCGGCGCCAGATACATCGCATCATCCGGCTGAATGTCGAACGCCGCATACCACGCATCGAAATTCCGCAGAATCGCATTGCAGCGCGCCTCACTATGCGAGTGCGGATCAGAACTCAACCGCACGTCCAGGTTCTCGTCACGATATAGCCGCCGCCAGATCTGCGCCCAGCCGATGAAGAAGCGCTGGTCGCCAGTGAAACCATCGATTACTGGGGCTTCCTGGCCGTTCAGCGACATGCGATAAGCCTGGTAGGCAACAGCCAGGCCGCTGAGGTCACCGATGTTTTCGCCGAGCGTGAATTCGCCATTGAGGAATTTGCCGGGCAGCACTTCGATCTGGTTGTACTGCTCCACCAGTGCACTGGCTCTCCCTGCAAAAGCTTCGGCGTCGGCTTCGGTCCACCAGTCGCTAAGGTTGCCGCTGCCGTCGTATTTCCGGCCCTGGTCGTCGAAGCCGTGGCTGAACTCGTGGCCGATCACCGCGCCGATGCCGCCGTAGTTCACCGCATCCTCGGCTTCGACGTTGAAGAAGGGCGGCTGCAGGATCGCGGCGGGGAACACGATCTCGTTCATCGGCGGGTTGTAGTAGGCGTTGACCGTGTACGGCGTCATGAACCATTCACCGCGATCGATCGGGTTGCCGAGTTTGTTCACTTCGCGTTCGTGCTCCACCGTACGTGAACGCATGACGTTGCCGACGAGGTCGGTGGCATCAACGCTCAGCGCGGAATAATCCTTCCACTGGTCCGGATAACCGATTTTGGTATTGAAGCGGGCCAGCTTGTCCTGGGCCTGCAACTTCGTTTCCGGTGTCATCCACTCGAGGCTGTCGATGCCGGTGCGGAAGGCTTCGCGCAAGTTCTCGATCATCCGGTCCATGCGCTGTTTCGCTTCGTCGCGGAAATGCTGCTCGACGTAGAGGCGTCCCACCACTTCGCCGAGCGCGGCGTCAACGACACCCACTCCCCGCTTCCAGCGCGGCTCCATTTCCTGTTGCCCGTTGAGCACGCGGCCTTCGAAATCGAACTGGGCCTGCACGAACGCGGGGCTGAGGTAGGCGGCGTAGGCGTCCACCGCCTTGAAGCTGAAATAATCCTTCCAGGCCTCGAGCGGAATATCGCTCCAGATCCGGGCGTAGCCCTCGATAAAGCTGGGTTGTTGCACGATGAAGACTTCTTCGCTTACGCCGAGGCGCTGCATGAATGCCGCCCAGTCGAGCGCGGGGGCCATTGTCTGCAACTCGGTGAGCGTGCGCTTGTTGTAGAGCAGTTCCGCCTGGCGGTTCTGGACCTTGTCCCAGTGCGCTTCGGCGAGGCGCTGCTCGATGCTCATGACCGAGCTGGCGCTCTCGGCGGCACGCGCGTACTCCGCGAACTCCATCACTTTGCTGATGTAGGCCGCGTACGCCGCGCGCGCCTCGGCGTGCGATTCGTCGTCGCTTGTCAGGTACCAGTCGCGGTCAGGCAGGCCGAGACCGCTCTGCGCGATGTACGTGATGTACTGGTCGCTCTGCTTTTCATCGTTGCTGATATAGGCACCGGCCGGAATCTGCACGCCGACGCGATTGAGGTCGGCGGACAGCAACAATAGATCCTCCTTGCTATTTACTGCCGCAATCTCCGCCAGCGTGGGCTGCAGGGGATTAGCGCCGAGCTGCTCCACACGCGTTTCATCCAGGAAGCTGGCAAAGAAGTCGCCGACTTTCTGCGCATCGGAACCTGGCGCGGAGTCGGCGACTGACGCGCTCTCGATGATGGCGCGCAGTTGCTCCTCGGCTTCGTCCGCGAGCACGGTGAAGGAGCCGTAGTTGGACTTGTCGGCGGGGATCGGCGTGTTGGCAAGCCAGGCGCCGTTCACATACTCGTAGAAATTGCTGCCGGGGCTGATGGCAGTATCGAAGTTGGCGAGCTCCACGCCGGAACCCGGAGCAGTGGCTACGGGCGCACTCATGGCAGGCGCGTCTGCCGCTGACGGCGGGTTAGCGGATTCTGGCTGGCCACAGGCCGCGAGCAGGACTGCAAGACTTACAGGCAGGAACTTCCTGGACATGAATCACCTCGGCAAAATACGGGTTTCGGCGCAAGCATGCCGCCGGCGCCGGGAATGTTGACACACTGCGCAAGAACTTCAAGCTTGCGCGCCATCGAACGCGGCCTCGTCCTCCGCTGCCGCTTCTTGCTCATCGTCATGTTCGCCGGCATTCACGAAGCGCTCACATGGCCCGGCTTCACAGAACATTCTTTGCATCACTAACAATAAATCCATCCACCAGATTGATCGTGCGCTCGCAGCTCGCCGACAGGCGCGGATCATGCGTGACCACCAGCACGGCGCAGCCGATTTCGCGATTGAAGCGGCGGAATAGTTCGAACACGTCGCCGGCGGTATGCGTATCGAGGTTGCCGGTGGGCTCATCGGCGAGCAGCAGTGCCGGCTCGGTGACGAGTGCGCGCGCGATCGCCACGCGCTGCTGCTGGCCACCGGAAATCGCATTGGGCTTCTTGTTGGCAAATTTTTCCAGGCCGACCTCGCGCAGCAGGGCGCGGGCGCGGTCGACCTGTTGTGGCTTTACCTTGTCGCCGCGGATAGTCAGCGGCATCAGCACGTTTTCCAGCACGCTGAAGGCGGTAATCAGATGATGAAACTGGAACACGAAGCCGATCCTTTGATTGCGTAGTTGCGTGCGTGCCTCGTCATCCATCGCGCTCGTCGGGGCGCCGAGCATGAACAGTTCGCCGGCCGTCAGCGCGTCGAGCAGGCCGATGACATTGAGCAGCGTGCTCTTGCCGGAGCCGGAGGGGCCGACCAGCGCGGCGAGTTCGCCACGCCGCAGGTGCAGGTCGAGGCCGTGCAGGATTTCAACTTCCAGTTCCGTCCCCACGTTGTACGACTTGCGCAGGCCCTGCAGCCGCAGCACTTCTTCGGGGAGTTCTTGCATGCGCTGCCCCTCAGACATAACGAATCGCCACGGCTGGATCGTAACGCGCCGCCCTGCGCGCCGGCGCGGCGGCGGCGAGCACGCCGGTAAGCGTTGACAATGCAACGGCCGCTAGCAATAGCCCGGGAGCTACCGGTACGAAAAACAGTTGCGGACCAAATACGTTGAATACCTGTACAAGTGCGTAACCCGCGGCGGCACCGGCGAGCGAGCCGAGAAAGCCGAGCACCGCACCCTGCAGCAGGAATACGCGCAGGATCTGTCGCCGCCGGCTGCCCATTGCGCGCAGGATGCCGATCTCGCGCGTGCGCTGCACGACACTGATCGCGAGTACGCTCGCAATGCCGAAGGCAACCGAGATGCCGACGAACACGACAATCATCTGCGTCGACATCGACTGCGACGTCAGCGCGTTCAGCAGGTCACCGTTGCTTTCCATCCAGCTTTCGGTCTTTAGCTGGGTCAGCGCGCGCAGGCGCGCGGCAATGGTGTTGGCCTCGAACAGTTCGGGAATCGTGGCATCGATGATGGTGACGCCGCCCGGCAATGCCAGCAGGGTCTGCGCTTCCTGCAGGTCGAGGTATACGAAGCGCTCGTCGAGTTCGGGCACGCCCAGCGTAAAGATGCCGGCCACAAGCAGCGTCGTGTTGCGGCCTTCGGCTGCGCTGATTTGCAGCTTGTCGCCGACCACCAGGCCAAGATCGCGCGCAAGCTCGCTGCCAATGACGGCGTTGCCGGCGCCGACGCGGAAACTGCCCGCGACGATGTCCGTGTCGACGCGCACGATCTGCAGGTAGCGCTCCGGCACCATGCCCATCAGCACCACCGCATTTCGCGCCACGCCGCGGCTGGCGATAGCGGGGCCGCTGATGAGCGGCGACACCGCCAGCAGGTCGCCCTGCGTATCGAGTGCCGCCAGCACTTCCTGCCAGTTGAGGATCGGCTGCAGGCGTTGCGCCCGCATCGTTTCGTTGACGAGCTGCACGGTGCCGCCGGACGCCGGTGCAATGCGATTGGCCTGGTCGGGTACCGTGAGCTTGATGTGTGATTGCGAACCGAGCGTCTGCTGGATGATATTTGCCTGCAGACCGGTAATCAGTGCCGTGATGAACACGATCACCGCCGCACCCACTGCGATGCCGGAAATGATCAGCAGGCTTTGCAGGGCATTCTCGCCGAGGAAGCGCAGCGCGATGCGTGACTCGACTTGCAGGGCATCGAGGCTGCGCACGCCTTACTGCCCCGCCGCGTCTTGCATGACGGCGCGCACGCGGTCGCCCGGCTGTGCGCCACCTGCGTCGGGGCCGAGCACGCTGTCGCCGGCAGCAAGGCCGCTGGTGATCTCGCTCGCTACCGTGCCGCGCAGCCCAAGCCGCACTGGCACCGCTTCCACGCGACCCTCGCGCACGCGCCATACCGTGGCATCGACGCCGCTGACATTGCGCAACAGGTCATTGCCGGCCACCAGCGCGGACTCGCGCGTGGCCGTGGTGATGGTGGCCGAGACCGTCATGCCCTGGCGCAGGAAATCGGCATCGTTGGCGAGTGTCAGGTGCACGTCGACCGTCCCACGCGTGGTATCGACGGCGGGAGCCAGGAAATCTACGGTGGCCGCGAACACCTGGTCGGGCCAGGCATCGGCAATGACCTGTGCCTGCTGCCCGAGCGCAAGCATACCGAAGCTGCGTTCATCGACCGGTACGAGGATTTCGCGACTGTCGTCGCTCCAGATTTCGAACAGCGTACGACCGGGCTGCACGAGGTCACCGGGTTCGGCGGCGCGCGACTGCACGGTGCCGTGCACGGTGGCGAGGATACGGGTTCTTGCGAGTGCGGCTTCAGCAGCGGCGAGGCGCTGATTTAACTGGGTCTCGCGGGCGCCACCGGCCACGAGAGCGTCGAGCTGTGCCCGCTGGCGATCACGATTGGCCCCTGCCGCCACGACTGCGCTACGCGCCTGCTCCAGCTGTTCCGTCGCGATCTGCTGGCGCGCGTGCAGCGTTTCGCGTCGGGCCAGTTCATCTTCGGCACGCGCGAGCGCATTGTCCGCTTCGCGCAGCCCGGCCTCGGCCTGGGGTCGGGCTGAATCCACCAGCTCGGCGAACGCCCCTTGCGCTTCGTGCAGCCGCGCCTGCTGTTCCTCGTCGAACAGTTCGAGCAGCACGGCGCCCGGTTGCACGCGGTCGCCTTCGCGCACATGCCGCGCCTTGACCACGCCGGTGATTTCGCTGCCGATGCGTGCCAGCGCCTGGCTGCTGACGGTGCCGCTCGCCACCACCTGCTGCTGCAGGACCTGTGGCGTGATGCGATACACGGCGACCTGCGGCCCCTGCCACTGGCGCAGCGCAAACAGGGCCAGCGCCGCGACGCCGAGCAAGGTCAGTACCAGGGCAAAACGCGAAGGTCCACGAGGGCGGGGCAACAAGGCGATCTCCAGCTACAGGGAAAGGCAGGATTTATCAGGCTATTCTATGTGGCTTGATACGCAGCGCGCGCCCACGCGGATGCCTGCGAAGGCCTCATTTGGGCGATTTCCGGCGCCAGGGCGGCCGGACTCCTGCATCGCTGCGCCCTCTTTCGAGCACCTTGCCCGGCTCGCTCAGCCTTTCGGCTCAAGCCCCCTCACCCAGCTGTCGTTATCGTTCCTGAAGTACGCCCAGGAAGCCCCCATGACCAACGTTGCCCTCCAGGATACCGACGACAAGGACTGGCGCCGCAAATATGCCCAGCTTGTTCGCACGCTCGAAGCCGAAGAATGTCGCTATCGGGAACAGGAACAGACACTCAGGCGGCTACTGCGGCATCTGTGCCTGGCCGGCGCGGTGGTGGACCAGGAGCGGCGCCAGATCAACTACACTGCCGCTGCGCCGAACGCTGCCGCCGCGACCAGCGTCGATCCACTTGTGCGCGACGCCCTGTCGCGGCTCTTCAGCGAGCTGCGGCGCGATCCCGGACTGAGCACCACCGTCGATCAGGCCAATGCCGATCTCGCCAGGGCCACGACCGCACACGAACTTGCGTGGCTGGTGCAGCGCGCCAGCTCAGTGGCACTGCAGCGCATCCATACACTCGAAACCTTGCGCAGCGGCCTCGAAACGCTGCTCGACCAGATGGTGGGCCGGCTCGACGAAATGTCGACGTGGATTGCCGGCGACGCCGCCGCGCGCCGCCAGGAAAGTTCGCGGCGCGACGTCTTCGGCCAGCAGATGGCGAACGAAGTGAGCGCGCTCGGCGACAGCGCCGACAGCGCCAGCGATCTTGAGCAACTGCGTGCAGTGCTGCGCACGCGACTCGACACCTTCGGCCGCTACCTGCAGCAGTTCCGCGAGCGTGAAGACGACCATGCCCGTGCGGCGCAGGAAAAGGCCGACAGGATGCACGCGCGTATCAGTGAACTGGAAAGCGAAACCGGCCAGCTGCAGCAGAAAATCCAGGAAGAGAAACGCATCGCCTTGCTCGACCCTCTGACGCAGGTGGCCAACCGCCTCGGCTGGGACCAGCGCATGGAGGATGAACTGCAGCGCTGGCGGCTGTATCCGCAGCCGACCTGTATCGCGACCTGGGACATCGACCACTTCAAGCGCATCAACGACACCTACGGGCACACCGCTGGCGACAAGGTGCTGAAGATCGTGGCGCAGTGCCTGGCGAAGCAACTTCGCAGCAGCGATTTCCTCGCCCGTTATGGCGGCGAAGAGTTCGTCATGATCCTGCCCGGCAGCGCGCTCGATAGCGGCACGGCGTTGGCTAACCGGATCCGCGCGGCGGTGGCGCACATCGGCTTCCACTTCAGCGGCAATCCGCTCGTCATTACCATCTCCTGCGGCATCACCGAGCTGAGCGCCGATGACGATGCCGCCAGCGCCTTCGAGCGCGCCGACCGCGCCCTGTACCGCGCCAAGCAAGACGGCCGGAACTGCGTGGTGTGCGACTGATACGCGGCCAGGCCAGGACCGCGCAGATCCGTTAGCTCGTCCACTGCGTACAACAGGCATCGAAACGACGAGATCACTGCCGTGGCTAAAACACTGTGTCTTACGCTGTTACTCGCCGTTGCTTCCCTGGGCAGCATGCAAACAATGGCAATCGAAGAACCGGCCTATACTGTGGTGGCGCAACTGGGCGACGTGGAGTTCAGGCGTTATGCGCCCTACCTCGTGGCCGAAACACTTGTCGCCGGCGAACCCGACGAATCGAAAGCCTCGAACGCGGGTTTCAGGCGCCTGTTCCGTTATATCTCCGGCGACAATACCGCGAAGGCCTCAATCGCCATGACAGCGCCGGTGCAGCAGCAGGCTGCGTCACGCAAGATCGCAATGACCGCGCCGGTGCAGCAGATGCAGAGCGATGATGGCTGGCTGGTTTCGTTTGTCGTGCCGAGCGAATTCGATGCGGAGACGGTGCCGTCGCCAACCAGCCCTGACATCAGCATCCGCGCGATTCCGGAACAGCTGATGGCTGTGGTGACCTACTCTGGGCGCTGGACCGATGCAAACCGCGAGCGTCATACCGCGCAACTGCTGGGCGCGCTCAACGAAGCCGGCATCGCACTCGCCGGCACCGCCATCGCCGCCGCCTACAACTCACCCTTCTCGCTGCCGATGATGCGCCGCAACGAGATCATGGTCGCGGTGACTGCGCTTCCACCAGAATCCAACTGAGCCGGCAGCAAGCGCAAAAAACCTAAATCGGCGTGCGGCTCTTGGTGGTCCTGAGAATGCGCCGTGGTGCCATCCCATCTGCCGTACTGAACACGCTGAAGCCCCCATCCCGTGCCGCGGGCGAATGCCAGATCCAGGGGTTCGGCCCTCTGCCAAGCACGACGAAGAACCCGGGGAACAGATGCTGCGTGCGTTGCAGCATCCGGTATGACACGTAGTTGTTCACTTCGACGTACCCGGCAAAGCCGCGCATGCTCGAGGCGGCACAGAGCCGGAGCGATTCAGCG